>NZ_JBSGYQ010000011.1:0-142686 GCF_053610585.1 Streptomyces sp. NPDC054887
GCCCCGGTGCCGGGGGCTCCGGCCCCCCCCCACTGCGCCCCGCGCCCCCCGGCCGGGGCGGCCTGGGCCCGCGTCCCGCGCCGGCCCCGGGGGGGGGGGCCCGGGCCCCCGGGCCCCCCCACCGCCGAGGTCAGGCCTCAGACCGCGGCGAACGACTTGTCCTTCATGATCCACGTCGCCAGGGTCGAGCTGCCCTCCGAGGCCAGCGCCGTGAAGGTGACGCCCAGCTTCAGCGCCCCCGTACGGGTCAGCGAGATCTCCTCGGTCTCGGTGACCTGACCGCGCGGGACGATGAAGCGGTACGTGACGTCCGCGCCGTCCTTGAACTCGATGCCGAGCTGGCGCTCGTCCTGCTTCGGCTCGGCGGCCAGCTTGTACTGGTACGTGTCGGTGACGCCGGTGGCGGTCACCGGGGTGACGGTGTCGCCGCCCATGAAGAACGACAGCGTGTCCTTGTTCAGCTGGAGCAGCTGGAACTTCACCGTCAGGTCGCGGTCCGAGTAGATGAACCGGGCCGGGCTCACCGACTGCCAGGTGTCGACCGGGTCGATCTTGTCCTTCTTGTTGAACTTGATGCCGTCGGTGGTGGTGTAGCCGAGCTCCGTCCAGCCGCTCGCCCACTCGTCGCCGGTGTGGGCCGGCGCGGCCGGACCGGTCGTCCCGGCCTTCGCGACCAGGATCCGGCCGGTGCCGGCTACGCGGATCTGGCTGCCGTTGTTGCCTGCCATGTCTGCTCCTCCATGAAGGGGTGGCGCGGCGGCGGGTGCCGGCGCGCCGGTGTTCGGAAATGACGAAGGCCCCGCCGGTGGCGGGGCCTGGGGGACGTACGGGTCAAGCGGGCCGGACGGAGATCCGGACGGTGGAGAGGTAACGGTTGCCGGCCGGCCGGTTGTAGTCGGGCAGCCAGCGCGGCCCGTCCGCCTCGGCGACGTCGGTGACCGCCGCCCCGCCGTACGCGGTGCCGGACAGGGTGAGTACGGCGGCACGCGCGGCCAGCGCCACGGTGTGCGCCGTCGTCTTGTCCGGCCCGTACACCTCCAGGTCGATCAGCGGCTGGTCGAGATGGAGGTCGTCCACCCAGGCGCCGCCGACGCGGGAGACGAGGACGGCCTTCTGTGTGCCGTCGAAGCCGGCCGGGGGCCGGTTGTCGACCACCGTCCCGGCCAGCTCCGGCCGGTTCTTCAGGTGGTCGACGACGAGCCGTTCCGCGTCCGGGAAGGCGAGGGGACTCACATGGACACTCCCTTCGGGGGACTGTGCTGCGGAAAACACGAAGCGGCAGATCCGCCGCCCGGGTTCCGGACGCAGCTCTGCCGCTGCCCCAACTGTGATCCATGGACGCCGACTTCGCAACTCAGTACGAGAACCGCTCGTGGGAAACCGGCTCCCGGGAACGCCGAAGGGCGGCCACCCCACGGGGTGACCGCCCTTCGCCGGACATGCGCCTTACTGGTTGTACGGACCGTAGTCGTAGTCCTCCAGCGGGACGGCCTGGCCGGAGCCGGTGCCGAACGGCGAGTAGTCGATGTCGTCGTAGCCGACGGCCGAGTACATCGCGGCCTTGGCCTCCTCGGTCGGCTCGACCCGGATGTTGCGGTAGCGGGACAGACCCGTACCGGCCGGGATGAGCTTACCGATGATGACGTTCTCCTTGAGGCCGATCAAAGAGTCGGACTTGGCGTTGATCGCCGCGTCCGTCAGAACCCTGGTCGTCTCCTGGAAGGACGCCGCCGACAGCCACGACTCGGTCGCCAGCGAGGCCTTGGTGATACCCATCAGCTGCGGACGGCCGGAGGCCGGGTGGCCGCCTTCCGTGACCACACGACGGTTCTCGCCCTCGAAGCGGCCGCGCTCGACGAGCTCGCCCGGAAGCAGCTCGGCGTCGCCCGACTCGATGATCGTCACGCGGCGGAGCATCTGCCGGATGATGATCTCGATGTGCTTGTCGTGGATCGACACACCCTGGCTGTTGTAGACCTTCTGGACTTCGCCGACCAGGTGGACCTGGACCGCGCGCTGACCGAGGATCCGCAGCACGTCGTGCGGGTTGGTGGCACCCACGGTGAGCTTCTGGCCCACCTCGACGTGGTCGCCCTCGCCCACGAGCAGACGGGCACGCTTCGAGATCGGGAACGCCGTCTCGTCGCTGCCGTCGTCCGGGGTGACGACGATCTTCTTGGTCTTCTCGGTCTCCTCGATACGGATGCGGCCGGCCGCCTCCGAGATCGGGGCGACACCCTTGGGCGTACGAGCCTCGAAGAGCTCGACGACACGGGGCAGACCCTGGGTGATGTCGTCACCGGCCACACCACCGGTGTGGAAGGTACGCATCGTCAGCTGCGTGCCGGGCTCACCGATGGACTGGGCGGCGATGATGCCGACCGCCTCACCGATGTCGACCAGCTTGCCGGTGGCCAGCGAGCGGCCGTAGCAGAAGGCACAGGTGCCGACCGCGGACTCGCAGGTCAGGACCGAGCGGGTCTTGACCTCCTCGACGCCGTGCATGACCAGCTGGTCGATGAGCACGTCACCGAGGTCGACGTTGGCCGGCGCGATGACCTTGCCGTCGATGACGACGTCCTCGGCGAGCATGCGTGCGTACACGCTGGTCTCGACATCGTCCGTCTTGCGCAGGATGCCGTCGGCACCCTTCGACGCGATCTTCAGCTTGAGGCCGCGGTCGGTGCCACAGTCCTCCTCGCGGATGATCACGTCCTGCGAGACGTCCACCAGACGACGGGTCAGGTAACCCGAGTCGGCGGTACGCAGGGCGGTGTCGGCGAGACCCTTACGGGCACCGTGGGTGGAGATGAAGTACTCCAGCACGGACAGACCCTCACGGAACGACGCCTTGATGGGACGGGGAATCGTCTCGTTCTTGGCGTTCGACACCAGACCACGCATACCGGCGATCTGACGCATCTGCATCATGTTTCCTCGGGCACCCGAGTCAACCATCATGAAGATGGGGTTCGTCTTGGGGAAGTTCGCGTTCATCGCCTCGGCAACCTCGTTGGTCGCCTTGGTCCAGATCGCGATGAGCTCCTGAGTGCGCTCTTCCTTGGTGATGAGACCGCGCTCGTACTGCTTCTGGACCTTCTCGTCCTGCGCCTCGTAGCCCTTGACGATGGCCTTCTTGGCCTCGGGCACGACGACGTCGGAGATGGCCACGGTGACGCCCGAACGGGTCGCCCAGTGGAAGCCGGCCGCCTTCAGGTTGTCGAGCGTCGCCGCCACGATGACCTTGGGGTAGCGCTCCGCCAGGTCGTTGACGATCTCGGAGAGCTGCTTCTTGCCCACCGAGTAGTCGACGAACGGGTAGTCCTCGGGCAGCAGCTCGTTGAAGAGCGCGCGGCCCAGCGTGGTGCGCAGCCGGAAGCTGTCACCCTGCTGGAACTCCTGCTCGCCCTCCTCGGCGACCGGCGGCACCCAGCCACGCGGCGGGATTGTGCCCACCGGGAAGCGGATGTCGACCTTGGCCTGGAGCGACAGCTCGCGGTTGTCGAACGCCATGGTCGCCTCGGCGGTCGAGCCGAAGCTGCGGCCCTCACCGATGACCTTGCGCTCTTCCTCGTCGGTCGTGAGGAAGAAGAGACCGAGAACCATGTCCTGGGTCGGCATGGTGACGGGACGACCGTCGGCCGGCTTCAGGATGTTGTTCGAGGACAGCATCAGGATGCGGGCCTCGGCCTGCGCCTCCGCGGAGAGCGGCAGGTGCACGGCCATCTGGTCACCGTCGAAGTCCGCGTTGAACGCGGTGCAGACGAGCGGGTGGATCTGGATGGCCTTGCCCTCGACCAGCTGGGGCTCGAAGGCCTGGATGCCGAGGCGGTGCAGCGTCGGCGCACGGTTCAGCAGAACCGGGTGCTCGGCGATGACCTCTTCGAGCACGTCGTACACGACCGTGCGGCCGCGCTCGACCATGCGCTTCGCCGACTTGATGTTCTGCGCGTGGTTCAGGTCGACCAGGCGCTTCATCACGAACGGCTTGAAGAGCTCCAGCGCCATGGCCTTCGGCAGACCGCACTGGTGCAGCTTGAGCTGCGGACCGACGACGATCACGGAACGCGCGGAGTAGTCCACACGCTTGCCGAGGAGGTTCTGACGGAAGCGACCCTGCTTGCCCTTGAGCATGTCGGACAGCGACTTCAGCGGACGGTTGCCGGGGCCCGTGACCGGGCGACCACGACGGCCGTTGTCGAAGAGCGCGTCGACGGCCTCCTGAAGCATGCGCTTCTCGTTGTTCACGATGATCTCGGGGGCACCGAGGTCGAGGAGACGCTTGAGGCGGTTGTTGCGGTTGATCACGCGGCGGTACAGGTCGTTCAGGTCGGAGGTCGCGAAGCGGCCACCGTCCAGCTGCACCATCGGACGCAGGTCCGGCGGGATGACCGGCACGCAGTCGAGCACCATGCCCTTGGGGCTGTTGCTCGTCTGCAGGAACGCCGAGACGACCTTGAGGCGCTTGAGCGCACGGGTCTTCTTCTGGCCCTTGCCGGTACGGATGATCTCGCGAAGCCTCTCGGCCTCCTCCTCGAGATCGAACGACTCCAGGCGCTTCTGCAGAGCAGCGGCGCCCATCGAGCCGTCGAAGTACGTACCGAAGCGGTCGCGCAGCTCGCGGTAGAGCAGCTCGTCGCCCTCGAGGTCCTGGACCTTGAGGTTCTTGAAGCGGCTCCACACCTCGTCGAGACGGTCGATCTCGCGCTGCGCACGGTCGCGCAGCTGCTTCATCTCGCGCTCGGCGCCTTCGCGCACCTTGCGGCGCACGTCGGCCTTGGCGCCCTCGGCCTCGAGCTCGGCCAGGTCGGTCTCGAGCTTCTTGGCACGGGCTTCGAGGTCGGCGTCGCGGCGGTTCTCGATCTGCTGGCGCTCGACGGAGACGTGCGCCTCCAGCGACGGCAGGTCGCGCGTACGGCGCTCCTCGTCCACGAACGTGATCATGTACGCGGCGAAGTAGATGACCTTCTCGAGGTCCTTCGGCGCGAGGTCCAGCAGGTAGCCCAGGCGCGACGGGACGCCCTTGAAGTACCAGATGTGGGTGACGGGTGCGGCCAGCTCAATGTGGCCCATCCGCTCACGACGCACCTTGGCGCGAGTGACCTCGACGCCGCAGCGCTCGCAGATGATGCCCTTGAAGCGGACACGCTTGTACTTACCGCAGTAGCACTCCCAGTCCCGGGTCGGGCCGAAGATCTTCTCGCAGAAGAGTCCGTCCTTCTCGGGCTTGAGCGTGCGGTAGTTGATGGTCTCCGGCTTCTTCACTTCGCCGTGCGACCAGGTCCGGATGTCGTCCGCGGTGGCGAGGCCGATCCGCAGCTCGTCGAAGAAGTTGACGTCGAGCACTTGTCGTCAATCCCTCTTTCGGGGTCGAGAGTCAATCATGGTCTGAACGGGTCCGGGGAGAGCCGGCCGCTGCGGTGAAGCAGCGGCCGGCCAACCCGTCAGACCTCTTCGACGCTGCTCGGCTCGCGCCGGGACAGGTCGATACCGAGCTCTTCCGCAGCGCGGAAGACGTCCTCGTCGGTGTCGCGCATCTCGATGGACATGCCGTCCGAGGACAGCACCTCCACGTTGAGGCACAGGGACTGCATCTCCTTGATGAGCACCTTGAAGGACTCGGGGATGCCAGGCTCAGGAATGTTCTCGCCCTTGACGATGGCCTCGTAGACCTTCACGCGGCCGGTGACGTCGTCGGACTTGATGGTCAGCAGTTCCTGGAGGGCGTATGCGGCGCCGTAAGCCTCGAGCGCCCACACCTCCATCTCACCGAATCGCTGGCCACCGAACTGGGCCTTACCACCCAGCGGCTGCTGGGTGATCATCGAGTACGGACCGGTCGAGCGCGCGTGGAGCTTGTCGTCGACCAGGTGGTGGAGCTTGAGGATGTACATGTACCCGACCGAGATCGGGTCCGGGAACGGCTCGCCCGAGCGGCCGTCGAACAGGTTGGCCTTGCCGGACGGCTGGACCATCCGGTTGCCGTCGCGGTTCGGGATCGTGGACTCGAAGAGACCGGAGATCTCGTCCTCGCGCGCACCGTCGAAGACCGGCGTGGCGACGTTCGTGCCAGGGGCCACCTCGTCGGCGCCGATGACCTTGAGCCGCTCCATCCACTCCTCGCTGCCCTCGACCTTCCAGCCCTGACTGGCGAGCCAGCCGAGGTGGATTTCGAGGACCTGTCCCGGGTTCATTCGGGACGGGACACCCAGCGGGTTGAGGATGATGTCGACCGGGGTGCCGTCCTCCAGGAACGGCATGTCCTCGATCGGCAGGATCTTCGAGATGACGCCCTTGTTGCCGTGACGGCCGGCGAGCTTGTCACCATCGGTGATCTTGCGCTTCTGCGCGACGTAGACGCGGACCAGCTGGTTCACGCCCGGCGGCAGCTCGTCGCCCTCTTCGCGGTCGAAGACGCGGACGCCGATGATCTTGCCGACCTCGCCGTGCGGCACCTTCAGCGAGGTGTCGCGCACCTCGCGCGCCTTCTCACCGAAGATCGCGCGGAGCAGGCGCTCCTCCGGCGTCAGCTCGGTCTCACCCTTGGGCGTGACCTTGCCGACGAGGATGTCACCGGCGACGACCTCGGCACCGATACGGATGATGCCGCGCTCGTCGAGGTCCGCGAGGACCTCCTCGGAGACGTTCGGGATGTCCCGGGTGATCTCCTCGGGGCCGAGCTTGGTGTCACGGGCGTCGACCTCGTGCTCCTCGATGTGGATCGAGGAGAGGACGTCGTCCTGCACCAGACGCTGGCTGAGGATGATCGCGTCTTCGTAGTTGTGGCCCTCCCACGGCATGAACGCCACGAGCAGGTTCTTGCCGAGCGCCATCTCACCCTGCTGGGTGGCCGGCCCGTCGGCGAGGACCTGGCCCTCGACGACCCGGGCGCCCTCGTCCACGACAACCTTCTGGTTGACCGAGGTGCCCTGGTTGGAGCGGGAGAACTTGGCGATCCGGTACGTGGTGTACGTACCGTCGTCGTTGGCGACGGTGACGTAGTCCGCGGAGACCTCCTGGACCACACCGTCCTTCTCCGCCTTGATGACGTCACCGGCGTCGACCGCGCAGCGGTACTCCATGCCGGTGCCGACGAGCGGCGCCTCGGACGTGATCAGCGGCACGGCCTGACGCATCATGTTCGCGCCCATGAGCGCGCGGTTTGCGTCGTCGTGCTCGAGGAACGGGATCATCGCGGTGGCGACCGACACCATCTGGCGCGGCGAGACGTCCATGTAGTCGACGTCGTCGCCGGGGATGTAGTCGATCTCGCCGCCACGACGGCGGACGAGCACGCGCGACTCGGTGAAGCGCATGTCCTCACCCAGCGTCGCGTTCGCCTGGGCGATAACGAAGCGGTCTTCCTCGTCGGCCGTCAGGTAGTCGACCTCGTCGGTGACCACACCGTCGGTGACGCGGCGGTACGGCGTCTCGACGAAGCCGAACGCGTTGACGCGGCCGTACGAGGCGAGCGAACCGATCAGACCGATGTTCGGGCCTTCGGGAGTCTCAATGGGGCACATGCGGCCGTAGTGAGACGGGTGCACGTCACGGACCTCGAAGCCGGCCCGCTCACGGGAGAGACCACCCGGGCCAAGAGCCGACAGGCGGCGCTTGTGGGTGAGACCCGACAGCGGGTTGTTCTGGTCCATGAACTGCGACAGCTGGCTGGTGCCGAAGAACTCCTTGATGGAGGCGACGACCGGCCGGATGTTGATCAGGGTCTGAGGCGTGATGGCCTCGACGTCCTGCGTCGTCATGCGCTCGCGCACGACGCGCTCCATACGAGCCAGACCCGTGCGGACCTGGTTCTGGATGAGCTCGCCGACGTTGCGCAGACGACGGTTGCCGAAGTGGTCGATGTCGTCGGTCTCGACGACGATGCTCCGGCCCGACTCGCCGACCGTCTCGACCTCGCCGGCGTGCAGCCGGACCAGGTACTTGATGGTGGCGATGATGTCCTTGCTGGTGAGGACACCCGCGTTCAGCGGCTCGTCGGCGCCGAGCTTCTTGTTCACCTTGTAGCGGCCGACCTTCGCGAGGTCGTAGCGCTTCGGGTTGAAGTAGAGGTTCTCGAGCAGCGTCTGAGCGGCTTCGCGCGTGGGCGGCTCGCCCGGGCGGAGCTTGCGGTAGATGTCGAGCAGCGCGTCGTCCTGGCCCTGGGTGTGGTCCTTCTCCAGGGTGGCGCGCATGGACTCGTACTCGCCGAACTCTTCGAGAATCTGCTCGGTGGTCCAACCGAGAGCCTTGAGGAGAACGGTCACGGACTGCTTGCGCTTGCGGTCGATGCGGACACCGACCATGTCGCGCTTGTCGATCTCCATCTCCAGCCAGGCACCCCGGGACGGGATGATCTTGGCCGAGAAGATGTCCTTGTCGGACGTCTTGTCGATGGAGGAGTCGAAGTAGACACCCGGCGAGCGGACCAGCTGCGACACCACGACACGCTCGGTGCCGTTGATGACGAAGGTGCCCTTGTTGGTCATGAGCGGGAAGTCGCCCATGAAGACCGTCTGGGACTTGATCTCGCCGGTCTCGTTGTTGGTGAACTCCGCTGTGACGAAGAGGGGAGCCGCGAACGTGAAGTCGCGCTCCTTGCACTCGTCGATCGAGTTCTTCGGCGGCTCGAACCGGTGGTCGCGGAACGTCAGCGACATCGACCCGGAGAAGTCCTCGATCGGCGAGATCTCCTCGAAGATCTCTTCCAGACCAGACTTGGTGGGGACGTCCTGTCCGCTCTCGAGAGCGGCCTCGACGCGACCCTTCCAAGCGGCATTGCCGAGCAGCCAGTCAAAGCTCTCGGTCTGCAGCGCAAGGAGGTTAGGAACCTCGAGGGGCTCCTTGATCTTTGCAAAGGAGATGCGCAGCGGGGCGGTGCTGGCGCCGTTGTTCGTATTGGAGGTCGAGGCGTTGCGCGAGGCGGCCAAGAGGGGGTCCTTCCGAGGGCTCGGACTCACTACGCGCGTACCGGTCCCAAGCTGGCACAGCGGCAGAATTCCCTGGTCAGGGAGGTCGGCCATCAGATGCTCGAGCGAGGGTATGCCCCTGGTGACGGGCAGGAGGCAGCTAACAGGCAGCGCAAAGGGTCAGTGTAGCCACTTGGCTCACTGATGTCCAGAGCGGGTTGTTTGACACCCTCGCTGTACTCAACTCCTGCGGAAAACCATGCGCGCGATGCGCATATCAGTACTGCCCTCTACGTCGTCGATCCATGCCTCGGATCCGGATCGGTATGACGACGCGTCCTGAGAATTGCGCGCCTCGTGCGGTTCGTCAAGGCCCCCAGGCTCCCACGGGGCCTCCCACGGGGCGTACGGCGAAGATCACGATACTCGCCCCGGCGCCGAGAGCAAGGAAGGCGTCCCGGGAACGCCTCAGGGCGACCACCCGAACGGGTGATCGCCCTGAGGACGTGAGCAGCTGAGTCAGAGACTCAACGAGGTCACTTGACCTCGACAGCCGCGCCGGCGGCCTTGAGGGACTCGGCGGCCTTCTCAGCGGCCTCCTTGGCGACCTTCTCGAGGACCGGCTTCGGAGCGCCGTCGACGAGGTCCTTGGCCTCCTTCAGACCCAGCGAGGTCAGCTCACGCACGACCTTGATGACCTGGATCTTCTTGTCGCCGGCACCGGTGAGGATGACGTCGAACTCGTCCTGCTCCTCGACGGCCTCGGCGGCGCCACCGGCGGCACCGCCGGCGGGGGCGGCGGCAACCGCGGCAGCGGCGGTGACGTCGAACTTGTCCTCGAAGGCCTTCACGAACTCGGAGAGCTCGATGAGGGTCATCTCCTCGAACTGCGCGAGCAGGTCGTCCTGGCTGAGCTTCGCCATGATGGCGTCCTTCCACTAATTCGGCTGGTGCCGATGTACATGTGAGGCGGGCGTACTTCCGGCCCGCTGCGACCGGCGCCTATGCGGCGACAGTCAGAAAGCGAGCCGAATTACTCGGCACCGCCCTGCTCGGCCTGCTTGGCACGAAGCGCCTCCGCGGTGCGGACGAACTTCGAGGGAAGCGCCTTGAACAGCGAGGCAGTCTGCGACTGCTTGCCCTTCATGGCGCCCGCCAGCTTGGCGAGCAGAACCTCGCGGGACTCGAGGTCCGCAAGCTTCTTGATCTCATCGGCGGACAGCGCCTTGCCATCAAGGACACCGCCCTTGATGATCAGGTTCGGGTTCTCCTTGGCGAAGTCACGAAGACCCTTCGCCGACTCCACCGGGTCACCGGTGATGAAGGCAACCGCCGTCGGGCCTGCGAACAGGTCGTCCAGCGTGTTGATCCCGGCCTCGTTGGCCGCGATCTTGGTCAGCGTGTTCTTCACCACGGCGTACTGGGCGTTCTCACCGAGCGAACGACGCAGCGTCTTGAGCTGCGACACGGTGAGACCCCGGTACTCGGTCAGCACGGCGGCGTTCGAGCTGCGGAACTGGTCCGCGAGCTCGGCTACCGCGGCAGCCTTGTCGGGCCTTGCCATAGAGCGTCGGCCTCCTTCCGGGTGATGAGGACCGCTCAGAAGGGGCTGGGAAAAACGAAACGCCCCGGCGCAGGCGCACGGGGCTGGGCTCGACCGGAAAGAATCCGGGAGCTTCTCCACGACACCTGCGCAGGTCGTCCGCACTCAGCGGATCCTTCGGCCGCCGCACCTTCTTACGAAGACACGGCAACGACCAGCGGTCTTTGGCTTCCGGGGAAGACTACGCGAAGGGTTCAGCCAGAAGCAAATCGGGCCCCGCGCCTCCCCAAGGAGGCACGGGGCCCGACAGAGCCACGCGGTGAGCCGTCAGGCCCGACCCGGTCAGACAGCGGCCGGGTCCTCCTCGACGAGGAGGTTACGGGTGCGGTTCTGGTCCAGCGGGATGCTGGGGCCCATCGTCGTCGTCAGGGCGGCCTTCTTGATGTAGCGGCCCTTCGCGGCGGACGGCTTGAGACGGAGGATCTCCTCCAGCGCCGCGGCGTAGTTCTCGACCAGCTTCGTGTCGTCGAAGGAGACCTTGCCGATGATGAAGTGCAGGTTCGAGTGCTTGTCGACGCGGAACTCGATCTTGCCGCCCTTGATGTCCGTGACAGCCTTCGCCACGTCCGGGGTGACCGTTCCGGTCTTCGGGTTCGGCATCAGACCACGCGGACCGAGCACGCGGCCGAGGCGGCCGACCTTGCCCATGAGGTCCGGGGTGGCGACGACGGCGTCGAAGTCCAGACGGCCCTTCGCAACCTCGTCGATGAGCTCGTCGGAGCCGACGATGTCGGCTCCGGCGGCCTCCGCGGCCGCAGCACGGTCACCGGTCGCGAAGACCAGGACCCGGGCGGTCTTGCCGGTGCCGTGCGGCAGGTTCACGGTGCCGCGGACCATCTGGTCGGCCTTGCGCGGGTCGACACCCAGACGCATGGCGACCTCGACGGTGCCGTCGAACTTCGTGGTGGAGGTGTCCTTGGCGAGACGGACGGCCTCGAGCGGGGCGTACAGACGCTCCCGGTCGATCTTCGCGTCCGCGCTGCGGAAGTTCTTGCTGCGCTTCACTTCTGCTCCTGAGCAGTTGCACACGCGGCTCGCGCCGCGTGAGGGGTGGAGTCGTGGTGCGGACCAGCGCTTGGTCCTACCACTGAGGTGCTACGGGGGTTTCAGCCCTCGACGGTGATGCCCATGGAACGGGCGGTACCGGCGATGATCTTGTCCGCGGCCTCGAGGTCGTTGGCGTTCAGGTCGGGGAGCTTGACCGTCGAGATCTCACGCACCTGAGCGGCGGTGAGCTTCGCGACCTTGGTCTTGTGGGGCTCGCCCGATCCCTTGTCGACACCAGCGGCCTTGAGGATCAGCTTGGCGGCCGGCGGGGTCTTCGTCACGAAGGTGAAGGAGCGGTCCTCGTAGACCGTGATCTCCACCGGCACGACCATGCCACGCTGCGACTCGGTCGCGGCGTTGTAGGCCTTGCAGAACTCCATGATGTTGACGCCGTGCTGGCCCAGCGCGGGGCCGACCGGCGGAGCCGGGTTGGCCGCGCCGGCGTTGATCTGGAGCTTGATGAGCCCCGTGACCTTCTTCTTCTTGGGAGGCATTGCTCTCTCCGGGTCCTAGTGAGAGTTTCCTGCCATCCGATCACCGGACGGAGGCATACCGCACAACGATAACGGGTATAGCTGTGCGGCTAAAAACCGAGCAGGTCAGACCGGCTGCGAGAGCCTGTCTGACCTGGTCGGAAGCGGGGGTCCAGAGAAGATCAGTTCTTCTGGATCTGGTCGAAGCTGAGCTCGACCGGGGTCTCGCGACCGAAGATCTCGACGAGGCCCTTGACCTTCTTCGAGTCGGCGTTGATCTCGTTGATCGTCGCCTGGAGGGTCGCGAAGGGGCCGTCGGTGACGGTGACCGAGTCGCCCACCTCGAAGTCCAGAACCTGGACCTCCATCTTGCGGCTGGGCGCCGGCTTGCCCTCGGCCTCGGCGGCCTCGCGGGCGGCCTTCTCCTCGGCCTCCGGGGCGAGCATCTTGACGATCTCGTCCAGGGTCAGCGGGTACGGGTCGTAGGCGTTGCCCACGAAGCCGGTGACGCCGGGGGTGTTGCGGACGACGCCCCAGGACTCGTTGGTGAGGTCCATGCGGACCAGGACGTAACCGGGAAGCTTGTTCTGGCGGACGTTCTTGCGCTCGCCGTTCTTGATCTGGACGATCTCTTCCTCGGGCACTTCCGCCTGGTAGATGAACTCCTCGACGTTCAGCGACACCGCGCGCTGCTCCAGGTTCGCCTTCACGCGCTTCTCGTACCCGGCGTAGGTGTGGATGACGTACCACTCGCCCGGCAGGGTGCGGAGCTCCTCGCGGAGCGCGGCGATCGGGTCGACGGGCTCGGCGGGAGCCTCCTCGGCCTCTTCCTCGCCGGACTCGTCGTCCTCGTCCGTCTCGGCGTCGGCGGCCTCGGCCGCTTCCTCGTCGGTGTCGGTGTCGGCGTCGGCGTCCAGGTCGGTCTCGTCGGCCTCGACGTGCACGGCGGACTCCTCCGCCGGCTCGCCCGCAGCGACGTCAGCAGCTTCCGCCTGGTCCTCGTCGGCCGCCTCGACGATGTCGAGCTGGTCCTCAGCGGACTCCGGGCTTTCGCTCGGCTCAACGGCGTCGTTCAGGTTCGGGTCAGACACGGTGGCTGCTTCTTCCTGGATACATATGGGTGGAACGGCGAAAGGGGCGCCGGATGGGGCGCCCTACGCGGGATCAGCCGAAAACGTACTTGACGGCTCGGGCGAAGCCCATGTCGATCACGGTCACAATGCCGATCATGATGACGACGAAGACAATCACCACGGTGGTGTAGGTCGTCAGCTGGCTGCGGGTGGGCCAGACGACCTTGCGCAGCTCTGCGACGATCTGGCGGTAGAAGAGCGCGAGACGGCCCAGAGGGCCCTTCTTGCCGCGCTTGCCGCCCTTTCGGGACTTCTTGGACTCCGACGTCTCGTCCTGGGCATCAGGCATGTCGATGGAGCCCACGGCGTCCGTCACGCTACTCACCTGATTCCGGGTCGTGGCCGTGCCGCGCCCGGTGGAGCCGCACGGCAGTGCATAGAAGTACGTACATGCGCACACATCCTGGCGAAGATGTGTGTAGCAGGGCCGGAGGGACTTGAACCCCCAACCGCTGGTTTTGGAGACCAGTGCTCTACCAATTGAGCTACGACCCTTTGTGGTTCCCCCAACCTACCGCATCCGCCCGAGTGCACCGAGTACGCACGGTGGAGTGGCTGCTGAGGGGCCAACGACGAGTGAGTGTACGTGGTCACAGGCCCGGCGTCGAACAGATACCGCCCGAGCGCCGCACGTCGTCCCGGCGCCGGGCCCGGTGTCCGCCCTGCGGGACTGTGTGCCGGGCGGGATTGCGGTCTGGGACGATGGGCCGTATGAGCGCTGCAACTCCTCCCACCGAGCGCCGGGTCTCCGCCCGAATCGGCGCTATCTCCGAGTCCGCCACCCTCGCCGTGGACGCCAAGGCCAAGGCCCTGAAGGCCGCCGGCCGTCCGGTCATCGGCTTCGGCGCGGGCGAGCCGGACTTCCCGACGCCCGACTACATCGTCGAGGCCGCGATCGAGGCCTGCCGCAACCCGAAGTACCACCGATACACGCCGGCCGGCGGGCTCCCCGAGCTGAAGGCCGCCATCGCCACCAAGACCCTGCGGGACTCCGGCTACGAGGTGGACGCCTCGCAGGTGCTGGTCACCAACGGCGGCAAGCAGGCGATCTACGAGGCGTTCGCCTCGATCCTCGACCCGGGCGACGAGGTCATCGTCCCGGCCCCGTACTGGACGACGTACCCCGAGTCGATCCGTCTCGCCGGCGGTGTCCCGGTCGACGTCGTGGCCGACGAGACCACCGGCTACCGGGTCTCCGTCGAGCAGCTGGAGGCGGCCCGTACGGAGAAGACCAAGGTCGTCCTCTTCGTCTCCCCGTCCAACCCGACCGGCGCCGTCTACACCGAGGCCGAGACCGAGGCGATCGGCCGCTGGGCCGCCGAGCACGGGCTGTGGGTGCTGACCGACGAGATCTACGAGCACCTCGTCTACGGCGACGCGTCCGCCGTCTCCCTCCCGGCGGTCCTGCCCGAGCTGCGCGACAAGTGCATCGTCGTCAACGGCGTGGCGAAGACGTACGCGATGACCGGCTGGCGGGTCGGGTGGATCATCGGCCCGAAGGACGTCATCAAGGCCGCGACCAACCTCCAGTCGCACGCCACCTCCAACGTGTCGAACGTCGCCCAGATCGCGGCGCTGGCCGCCGTCTCCGGCAACCTCGACGCGGTCGCCGAGATGCGGTCCGCCTTCGACCGCCGCCGGCAGACGATGGTGCGGATGCTCAACGAGATCGACGGCGTCGTCTGCCCGGAGCCGGAGGGCGCGTTCTACGCGTACCCGTCGGTGAAGGGCCTGCTCGGCAAGGAGATCCGTGGCAAGCGCCCGCAGAGCTCGGTGGAGCTGGCCGCGCTGATCCTGGACGAGGTCGAGGTGGCGGTCGTTCCGGGCGAGGCCTTCGGCACGCCGGGTTACCTGCGGCTCTCGTACGCGCTGGGCGACGAGGACCTCGTCGAGGGCGTGTCGCGCGTGCAGAAGCTGCTGGCCGAGGCTCGCGACTGAGCGGGTGCTCGGCCCGCGACTGAGCGGGTGCTCGTAGGGGACGGGTCCTTGGCTGCTGCCGGGGGCCCGTTTCTGCGTCCCGGGGCCGTGGCTGGGGCTGGGGGTCGATTCCGCTTCGGTGCGGGTCCTGGGCTGCCGCCGGGTCTTCGGGTGCGGGTCCTGTAAGGGGCCCGTTTCTGCGTTCGGGCGGTACTCGTTCGGGCAAAGGCGCTTCCGGGCGGCCCGTGCGTACGGCAGGATCTTGGGATGTTGAGTGCGCGCGATGTCCGACTGCTGCCGAAGGCCCACCTGCATCTGCACTTCACCGGGTCGATGCGGCCCGGCACGCTGCTGGAGCTGGCCGACAAGTACGGCGTACACCTCCCGGAGGCGCTGACCAGCGGGGAGCCGCCGAAGCTGCGGGCGACGGACGAGCGCGGCTGGTTCCGTTTCCAGCGGCTGTACGACGCCGCCAGGTCGTGCCTGCGTGAGCCCGAGGACATCCAGCGTCTGGTGCGCGAGGCGGCCGAGGAGGACGTGCGGGACGGCTCCGGGTGGCTGGAGATCCAGGTCGATCCGACCTCGTACGCGCCCATGCTGGGTGGCCTGATTCCGGCCCTGGAGATCATCCTCGACGCCGTGCACAGCGCGTCGAGGGAGACCGGGCTCGGGATGCGGGTCCTGGTCGCGGCGAACCGGATGAAGCACCCGCTGGACGCCCGGACGCTGGCGCGCCTCGCGGTGCGGTACGCGGACCGGGGGATCGTCGGCTTCGGGCTCTCCAACGACGAGCGCAGGGGCATGGCCAGGGACTTCGACCGCGCCTTCGCCATCGCGCGGGAGGGTGGGCTGCTCGCCGCGCCGCACGGCGGGGAGCTGACCGGGCCCGCCTCCGTACGGGACTGCCTGGACGATCTGCGGGCGTCGCGGATCGGGCACGGCGTACGGGCGGCGGAGGATCCCCGGCTGCTGCGGAAACTGGCCGAAAAGGGTGTGACCTGCGAGGTGTGCCCGGCCTCGAATGTGGCGCTGGGTGTGTACGAGAAGCCTGAGGACGTGCCGCTGCGGACGTTGTTCGACGCGGGGGTGCCGATGGCGCTCGGCGCGGACGATCCGCTGCTCTTCGGGTCGCGGCTGGCCGCGCAGTACGAGCTCGCTCGGCAGCATCACGGGTTCACCGACGCGGAGCTGGCGGAGTTGGCGCGGCAGTCGGTGCGGGGGTCGGCTGCGCCGCCGGATGTCCAGGCGAAGCTGTTGGCGGGGGTCGACCACTGGCTGGAGGGCTGAGGGGCGGGGCGCTGGGCGTTGAGCTGGACGCTCAGCGGGGGCTCCGGGGCGCGGCTGCGGCTGCTGGCGGGGGGCTCTGGTCGGCCAGGGCGGGCGGGGCTTTGGGGTCGGTGCCGCGCCGGGGCGTCTCCTCGGGTGCCGAACGTGCGGGGTGGTGTGGTCTTCGGGGTGGTTGCGTTCGGCACCCTGCGGGGAGCGCCCCGGCACGTCCCCTCCTGCCACCGCGAGGTGTCGTCCCGGTGCGGGAGCTCGCCCCCGCGCGTCCCCACCGGCCACGCGAGGTGTCGTCCCGGTGCGGGAACCCGCCCCCGCACGTCCCCGCCTGGCACCGCCAGGTGTGGTCGGGGGTGCCGGCCCATACGCGTCGTTGGGTGTGGGCGGATCTGCGGCGGGCCGTTGGGGTCAGAGGGTTACGCCTACCGTCACGGGTTCGTTCACCAGGGTGATGCCGAAGGCTTCGCGGACTCCGGTGACCACCTCGCGTGCGAGGGCCAGGAGGTCTTCGGTCGTGGCCTCGCCCCGGTTGGTGAGGGCCAGGGTGTGCTTGGTGGAGATGCGGGCCGGGCCCGTGCCGTAGCCCTTGGTGAAGCCGGCCCTGTCGATGAGCCACGCCGCCGAGGTCTTCGTCCTGCCGTCGCCGGCCGGGAAGGCCGGGGGCGTCACCTCGGCGCCGAGGCGCTCGCGGGCGCGGGCGAGGAAGGCGGCGTACTGCTCGTCGGTGAGGATCGGGTTGGTGAAGAAGGAGCCCGCCGACCAGGTGTCGTGGTCCTCCGGGTCCAGGACCATGCCCTTGCCCGCGCGGAGCTTCAGCACCGTCTCGCGGGCCACGGCGGCCGGGACGCGGTCGCCGGCCTCCACGCCGAGGGTGCGTGCGGTCTCCGGGTACTTGATCGGTGCCGACAGGCCGCCGGCGTCCTCCAGGGCGAAGCGGACGCGCAGGACGACGAAGCGGTCCGGGTGCTGCTTGAAGCGGCTGTGGCGGTAGGAGAAGTCGCACTCGGCGGCCGAGAGTGTGACCTTCTCGCCCGCCCGGCGGTCGTACGCGACGACCTCGGTGATGACGCCGGACACTTCCTGGCCGTACGCGCCCACGTTCTGGATCGGGGTGGCGCCGGCCGAGCCGGGGATTCCGGCGAGGCACTCGATGCCCGCGAGGCCCGCCTCGACGGTACGGGCCACCGCGTCGGTCCAGACCTCGCCGGCGGCCAGTTCGAGTGACGTGCCGTCGAGGTGGAAACCGGTGGTCGCGATGCGCAGGGCGGTGCCGTCGAAGCCCTTGTCGCCGATGACCAGGTTGCTTCCGCCGCCGATGACGAGCAGCGGCGTGCCGGTGGCGTCGGCCTCGCGGACGGTGGCGATCACCTCGTCGTCGGTGGTGGCCGTGACGAGGCGGGTGGCGGGGCCGCCGAGCCGGAAGGTGGTCAGGGGGGCGAGGGGGGCGTCGTGGAGTTCCTGCACGGGGACAAGCGTACGGGGCGCCTCGGACAGCCCGAGGCACCCCGTGTCCGCGTCAGCCGGCCACCAGCTCCTTCTCGGTGGGCGCCGGGACGGGCGCCTCGCCGGTGCTCCGCCTGGGCATGAGCAGGGCCACGGCAGCCGCCAGGGCCACCGCGCCCGCGCCGATCCACAGGGCCGGGACCGTGCCGTCGCTGAAGGCGTCGGCGGACTCGTAGCCGCCCCGGGCCGCGAAGACCGCCCCCAGGACCGCGATGCCGAGGGCTCCGCCGACCTCCCGCAGGGCGTTGTTGGCGCCCGACGCGATGCCCTGCTCGCCGGGCGGGACGGTGGACATCACCAGGCTGGCGGCAGGGGCGAAGTACAGCGCCATGCCGATGCCGCTGAGGATCAGGGCGGGCAGCTGGGCGGCGTACGAGACGTCCGGCCCGAGGACCGCGGCGTAGTACGCGAGGCCGAGCGCCTGGAGGGCGAGGCCCGCCGCGACCACCGGGCGGCCGCCGACACGGTCGGAGAGGTGTCCGGCGAGGGGCGCGACGATCAGCGGCATGCCGGTCCAGGGAAGCATCCGCAGGCCGGCCTCGGTGGGCGAGTAGCCGGCGACGCTCTGGAGGAACTGGCTGAGCAGGAAGATCGAGCCGAACATGCCGAGGAACATCAGCAGGCTCGCGACATTGATTCCGAAGAAGGCGCGGTTACGGAAGAGCCGCATGGGGAGCATGGGGTTCTTGCTGCGGAAGCCGTGGTGCACGAAGCCGCCGAGAAGGGCGCTGCCGAGTATCAGGCCGGTGAGGACGGGCGCGCTCCCCCAGCCGTCGGACTGCCCGTTCACCAGGGCGTAGACGATGCCGAAGAGGCCGCCGCTGACGAGGAGGGTGCCGGATATGTCGAGCCGGGCGCCGGGCGCGTACGACTCGTCGAGGCGCAGGCGGGCGAGCGGCAGCAGGGCCAGGCCGATCGGAACGTTCAGCCAGAAGATCCACTGCCAGGAGATGTGCTCGGTCAGGCTGCCTCCGATGAGCGGGCCGCCGGCCACCGCGAGGCCCGTGACGGCGCCGAAGAGGCCCAGGGCCGCGCCGCGGCGGGCGGGCGGGACCGCCGCGGTGAGCAGGGTGAGGGTCAGCGGCATCATGATCGCGGCGCCGACGCCCTGTACGGCACGGGCGGCGACCAGGGCGTCGATGCCCGGGGCGAGCGCGGCGGCGGCCGACGCCCCGGTGAACACGGCCAGGCCGGTGATGAAGAGCCGGCGGCGGCCGAACCGGTCACCGAGGGCCGCGCCCAGCATGAGCAGCACGGCGAAGGTCAGCGTGTAGGCGCTCACCGTCCACTCCAGGTCTTCCAGCGCGCCCCCGAGATCGTCGCGGATGGACGGCAGGGCCGTGGTGACGACGAGGTTGTCGAGGGCCGCCATGAATCCGGCGACGCTGGTGATGATCAGTGCCCAGGTGGCGGTGGCGCGGGTGGCTGGTTCCGGGTGCGGCATGGTTTCCCCCTGTTATTAGTGATTGGTTACTAACTTTCGGCGCCACAAAGAAGGCGCGTACGCCTCCCTCGCCCTACTGCGGCCGGTCCGCGACCGGGACCTTGGTCATGTCGAAGGCCGACCACACCCGGTGCCCGACGGGAAAGCCGAGCGAGACGAGGGCGTTGATCAGCATGCCGTACGACATGAAGTACGCCGTCTCCTTGTCGTCCGCGCCGAGCTGGAGGTGACACGCGTCCCACAGCTCCTCCCAGCCGGCCCGGATCGGCTCGCCGAACGCGTGATCGCCGGCAGCCTCGGCGGCCGACACGGCGACGAACATCTGCATCTGGAGGAGCAGCCGGTCGGGATCCTCCACGATGAGCCGCTTGTACGCCTCCGCCATGGCCATGTGCGCCTCTTCGGCGGGCAGATCGCGCCCCGCGTCCGCCATCGCCAGCCGGGAATCCTCCAGACACCGCGTGGCCGCGGCAAGGAACAGCTCGCGCTTGTTCTTGAACAGGCGGAACAAGTACGGCTGCGAGACGCCCACACGCTGGGCGATCACCTCGGTGGACGTGCCGTTGTAGCCACCGCGCGCGAACTCGGTGATCGCCGCGCGGATGACGCTCTCGCGCCGCTCCTCTGCGCTCATCCTGACCATGCGAAAAAGTTAGTGGCCAATCACTACCTACGTCAAGCGGGGTAAGGGGCACGCCCCATTGCGGCGTGCCCCTTACCTCCGGCCGTACGTCAGGCGAGCTGGACCACGGCGCGGGACATGCCCAGCACCTTCTGCCCGGCGCTCGTCGCCGTCAGGTCCACCCGGACCCGGTTGTCGTCCAGCAGCGCGGCGACCTTGGCCGCCACCTCGATCACGGCGCCCTTGCCGTCGTTCGGCACGACGACGGGCTTCGTGAAGCGCACGCCGTACTCGACGACGGAGGCCGGGTCGCCGGCCCAGTCGGTGACCACGCGGATCGCCTCGGCCATGGTGAACATGCCGTGCGCGATCACGTCCGGCAGTCCGACCTCGACCGCGAACTTCTCGTTCCAGTGGATCGGGTTGAAGTCGCCCGAGGCGCCCGCGTACCGCACGAGCGTGTCGCGCGTCACGGGGAAGGTCTGCGCCGGCAGCTCGGTGCCGACCTCGACGTCCGCGTAAGAGATCTTCGCCGCCATCACGCCTCCTGGGCCGCGCGCGCTACGAGCTTCGTCCACGCCGTCACGACATGCTCGCCGGACTCGTCGTGGACTTCACCGCGGATGTCCATGATGTCGTTGCCGGCCATCGACTTGACCGCCTCTATGGTCGAGGTGACCGACAGCCGGTCCCCCGCGCGCACCGGGCGCTTGTACGCGAACTTCTGGTCGCCGTGCACCACGCGGCTGTAGTCGAGACCCAGCCCCGGGTCCTGGACGACCTGCCCCGCCGCCGCGAAGGTGATGGCGAAGACAAAGGTGGGCGGTGCGATCACATCGGAGTGACCGAGTGCCTTGGCTGCTTCGGGATCGGTGTACGCGGGATTGGCGTCGCCCACCGCCTCGGCGAACTCGCGGATCTTCTCCCGGCCGACCTCGTACGGTGCGGTGGGCGGATAGGCCCGCCCCACGAAGGACTGGTCGAGCGCCATGGACTCGTACCTCCTGATGCCTGTTGTCTGATGCCGGACGAATGACTGATATCAAACGACGCGAGGCCGCCCCCGAAGATGGGGACGGCCTCACGTACGAGCCTGTGTTTAGCGGGTTTCGCGGTGCGCGGTGTGCGAGTTGCAGCGCGGGCAGTGCTTCTTCATCTCAAGACGGTCCGGGTTGTTACGCCGGTTCTTCTTGGTGATGTAGTTCCGCTCCTTGCACTCCACGCAGGCCAGCGTGATCTTCGGGCGGACGTCGGTGGCAGCCACGTGAGTGCTCCTTGGACGGACGGTTGACGGATGAACGCATAAAAGAGTAGCCGATCGAAGGACCGACCCCACAATCGGCTACCGTGTGTAGCGGTGACCGGACTTGAACCGGTGACACAGCGATTATGAGCCGCTTGCTCTACCGACTGAGCTACACCGCTTTGATGGCCGGATCACCCCGCCCGAAGGCGGGGATCCCCGATCACCAGAGCCCCAATACGGAATCGAACCGTAGACCTTCTCCTTACCATGGAGACGCTCTACCGACTGAGCTATTGGGGCGAGCGATGAAGACATTACACGCTCGCGTGCCGATCGCCCAAATCCGTTTCCCGTACCCCGCGCGTGCCCACCGCAGCGGTCCCGTACGCCACTCGTGCCCCACTCCGGTACGACTATTTCGCTCCTCCTCGAAGGCTGGTTTCCGGCCCCCTAGGCTCGACTCACGCTGCGTGATCTTGATCTTGCACGCCAGAGCCCCACCAGGAGCCCGATGTCCGACAGCCAGCCGCAGCCGCCCCGTTCGCCCGGCGGCAATCCTGGGAACCGTGACGGCCTGCCCGGCGCCGACACCGGCACGCTCCTGCTGTGCGCGGCGCGTCTCACCGACGGCCGCACCGTGGACGTACGGCTCAGCGGCGGCCGGATCGAGGCCGTCGGGACGGCGGGCAGCCTGCCCGCGGTGGGCGCGCGCGTGGACCTCGCCGGCCATCTCCTGCTGCCGGCCCCGGCCGAGCCGCACGCCCACAGCGACACCGCGCTCACCGCCGACGCCGGCGGGCCCGTGTCGTACAGCACCGAGGACGTCCAGCGCCGCACCACCGAGGCGGTGCTGCTCCAGCTCGGGCACGGGGCGACGGCGGTGCGCTCCCACGTCCGGATCGGGGACGTGCAGGGGATCCGGTCCATGGAGGCGGTCCTCCAGGCACGGCGTTCGCTGCGCGGGCTCGCCGATCTGACCGCCGTCGCCGTGCCGCGGCTGCTGACGGGACTGGCGGGCGCGGACGGGCTCGCGATGCTGCGGGACGCGGTGAAGATGGGCGCCGGCGTGGTGGGCGGCTGCCCGGACCTCGACCCCGACCCCGCCGGGTACACGGAGGCGGTCCTGGAGATCGCCGCCGAGCACGGCTGCCCCGTGGACCTCCACACGGAGGGTGACGATCCGGCGCGCCTCGCGCGGCTCGCCGCGATGGCCGGCGGACTGCGGCCCGGGGTGACCATCGGACCGTGCGCCGGGCTCTCCCGGCTCCCCCTGGACGCCGCGACACGCGCGGCCGGGCAACTGGCCGCCGCCGGGGTGACGGTGGTGTGCCTGCCGCAGGGCGACTGCTCCGGCGTGGAGCGGCGCGGTGGCGGGCCGGCTCCCGTACGGCTGCTGCGGGCCGCCGGGGTGCGCGTCGCGGCGGGCAGCGGGGCCCTGCGGGACGTGGCGAACCCGGTGGGGCGCGGCGACCCGCTGGAGACCGCGTACCTGCTGGCCTCGCAGGGCGGCATGCGGGCCGCCGACGCGTACGGGGCGGTGAGTGCGGCCGCGCGGGAGGCGATGGGGCTGCCGGAGGTGCGGGTGGAGGCGGGGTTCCCGGCCGAGCTGGTCGCCGTGCGCGGGGACCGGATCGCGGGCGTGCTGTCCCTGGCGTACAGCCGCGTCGTCATCCACCGCGGGCGCGTGGTGGCCCGTACCAGCGCGGTCCGCGAGTACTGCGACTCGGCGGCGGCCGTGGCGCTCGATCTGCCGCGGCAGGGGCGCGGGTGAGCCGGTGTCAGACGGGGCGGGGAGTGGCCGTGGGCGGCGCCGGTTGAGACTGTGTCAGGCCCGTCGCGGGTGGTGGTGAAGGTCCGTGCGGTGCGGTGTGGGGCGTCCCTGCGGCGGTGGTGGTGCGGGCCCGTGCGGACGGGGCCCCGGCGGTCCTGCGGCCCCGTCCTGAGCACCTGCGCGCCGGGGCGCGTACGGTCGGAAGCATGCGCATTGTCATCGCAGGTGGACATGGACAGATCGCGATGCGGCTGGAGCGGTTGCTCGCCGCGCGCGGGTACGAGGTCGCGGGTGTCATCCGCGATGTGAGGCAGAGCGAGGACGTGCGGGCGGCGGGCGCCGAACCGGTCGTGCTCGACCTGGAGTCGGCGACCGTCGAGCAGGTCGCCGACGTACTGCGGGGCGCCGACGCCGTGGTCTTCGCGGCGGGCGCGGGGCCCGGCAGCGGCGTCGAGCGCAAGGACACGGTGGACCGGGGCGCGGCCGTGCTCTTCGCCGACGCGGCGGAGCGGGCGGGCGTACGCCGCTACCTCGTCGTGTCGTCGATGGGCGCCGACGAGAACCGGGCGGGCGACGAGGTGTTCGACGCGTACCTGCGGGCCAAGGGGGCGGCCGACGCGGACGTACGGTCGCGGGCCGGTCTGGACTGGACGGTGCTGCGGCCCGGCGGCCTGACGAACGACGCGGGCACGGGGCTCGTGTCGCTCGGGGTCTCGACGGGGCGGGGTCCCGTGCCGCGCGACGACGTGGCGGCCGTCCTGGCCGAGCTGCTGGAGACGTCGTCCACCGCGGGGCTCACGCTGGAGCTGATCAGCGGGTCGGTCCCGGTCACGGTCGCGGTGAAGGCCGTGGCCGGGAACTGAGGGGCCACGGGGTCCGGGCGTCCGCAGAGCGGGCGCCCGGAGAACGGGCGCCCCGAGAACGAGAAAACCCCCTCCGGTCTGCTTCTCAGCAGTCCGGAGGGGGTTTCCCCACCTGTGGCGGCGCCAGGATTCGAACCTGGGAAGGCTAAGCCGGCGGATTTACAGTCCGCTCCCATTGGCCACTCGGGCACACCGCCATGGGATGTCGCTCCGGCCCGACCGCCTGGGCGGTTGTTCCGTGGCAACGACGTAAACGATACCTGATCCCCGGGGGTGCTCCGCCACCGGATTGATCAGCCCTTCGGGCGGGTGCGGGTGGCTAGGCTTTACGGCAGCGGCCCGGGACGCCCGGCCGCGCGCCCGCCCCGTGCGGCACTCCATACCGGTACCCCGTCCCCCGAGCACAAGGAGCCACAGGACATGGCCGACTCCAGTTTCGACATCGTCTCGAAGGTCGAGCGGCAGGAGGTCGACAACGCCCTCAACCAGGCCGCGAAGGAGATCTCGCAGCGCTACGACTTCAAGAACGTCGGCGCCTCGATCGATTGGTCCGGCGAGAAGATCCTGATGCAGGCCAGCTCGGAGGAGCGGGTCAAGGCGATCCTCGACGTCTTCGAGACCAAGCTGGTCAAGCGCGGGATCTCGCTGAAGGTGCTGGACGCCGGCGAGCCGCAGCTGTCCGGCAAGGAGTACAAGATCTTCGCGTCCATCGAGGAGGGCATCTCCCAGGACAACGCCAAGAAGGTGGCGAAGATCATCCGCGACGAGGGTCCCAAGGGCGTCAAGGCTCAGGTCCAGGGCGACGAGCTGCGGGTCAGCTCGAAGAGCCGTGACGACCTCCAGGCCGTGCAGGCGCTGCTCAAGGGCAAGGACTTCGACTTCGCGCTGCAGTTCGTGAACTACCGCTGACGCGGACCACCGCCGGCCGGCACGCCGCGGCGGTGGATGCGCGTCACGACGGGGGTGGAGGCGGCTCGGCCGGCTCCACCCCCGTCGTGATGTCCGGATCCCGCCAGCGGGGTCGGGAGCGGGGGCGCAGACTCGTGGTGACGGGTGTACCGCGTGACGGGCGTACCGCCTGACAGGCGTATTGCGTGACAGGCGTATCGGTGTCGAAGGCCCGACGGGGCGCGAAGGGAAGGTGGCCGTGCTGTACGCGACCATGGACAGTCCGCTCGGTGAGCTGGTGCTGGTCGGCGAGGAGTCCGCGACGGCCGTCGGCGGTACGGCACTGGCCTCGCTGTCCGTGCCCGGGCAGAAGGGCGGGGTCGCCCTCGGCGACGTACCCGACGGGTGGCGCCGGGCGCCCGGGGCCTTCGAGGAGATCGCGCGGCAGGTACGGGCCTACTTCGGCGGGGAGCTGACGCGCTTCGACGTGGAGTACGCCGCCGGTGCCGGGACGGAGTTCCAGCGGCGGGTGTGGGACGCGCTGGACAGCGTTCCGTACGGCACGACGACGTCGTACGGGAGGCTCGCCGAGCGGATCGGGGTCTCGCGGGCCGGAGTGCGGGCGCTGGGGACGGCGATCGGGCGCAACCCGCTGCTCGTGGTGCGGCCGTGCCACCGGGTGATCGGGGCGGACGGCTCGCTGACGGGGTACGCGGGCGGGCTTGAGCGCAAGCGGGTGCTGCTGGAGCTCGAAGGAGTTGCTGCGGCTTCCGGGGCGTCGGCGCTCGCGCCGGGGGCACGGGGGCCGGCCGGTCGCGCGGGCGGGGGCGTGCGCAGAGTAGACGCGCGCTTGAGCGGGCGCGGGGCGGGCGAGGGTGGCGGGGAGGCGGTGTGAGCGGGCTGTTCCCCCGGGAGCGGGCGCGCCTCGCGCCGGGGGCGGTCCATGTGCCGGGCTGGCTCTCGCCGGCCGAGCAGCGGGAGCTGGTCGCGGCGTGCCGGGAGTGGGCTCGGGGTCCCGTGCCGATCCGTCGTACACGGCTGCCCAACGGCGGGCTGATGTCCGTGCGGACGGTGTGCGTGGGGTGGCACTGGCAGCCGTACCGCTACACGCGCACGGCCGACGACGTGAACGGCGCGCGGGTCGCCGGGTTTCCCGAGTGGCTGGCGCGGCTGGGGCGGCGGGCGGTGGAGGACGCGTACGGGGACGACGATCCGTGGCGGCCGGCGGCGTACGCCCCTGACACCGCGCTGGTCAACTTCTACGACGGCGACGCGAAGATGGGCATGCACCAGGACAAGGACGAGCGGTCCGGGGCTCCTGTGGTGTCACTGAGCATCGGGGACACGTGCGTCTTCCGGTTCGGCAACACGGAGGGGCGCGGACGGCCGTACAGCGACGTCGAGCTCGTCTCCGGCGACCTGTTCGTCTTTGGGGGGCCGTCCCGGTTCGCGTACCACGGGGTGCCGAAGGTGCGGGCGGGGACGGGGGATCCGGCGTGCGGGCTGCCGGGCGGGCGGCTCAACGTCACGCTGCGGGAGACCGGGCTCGGGTAGGGGCGCGCGGCGCTCAGTAGGGTGCGGCGCATGACTCAGGAACTGCGCCGCACCCTCGGCGTCTTCGACGCGGTGGTCATCGGGCTGGGAGCGATGGTCGGGGCCGGGATCTTCGTGGCGCTCGCCCCTGCCGCTCGGGCGGCCGGTACGGGGACGCTGCTGCTGGCGGGGCTGGCGCTGGCCGCCGTGGTGGCGTACTGCAACGCGATGGCCTCCGCGCGGCTCGCGGCGCTCTATCCGGCGTCCGGTGGCACGTACGTGTACGGGCGGGAGCGGCTCGGGCCCTTCTGGGGGTATCTGGCCGGGTGGGCCTTCGTGGTGGGCAAGACCGCCTCGTGCGCCGCCATGGCGCTGACCGTCGGGGCGTACGTGTGGCCTGAGCAGGCGCACGCGGTCGCGGTCGGCGCGGTCGTCCTGCTGACGGCCGTGAACTACGCGGGCGTGCAGAAGTCCGCCTGGCTGACGCGGGCCATCGTGGGTGTGGTGCTGGCGGTGCTGGCCGTCGTGGCGGTGGTCTGCCTGGGGGCTGACGGGCCGTCGGTGGTGTCCGGGTCCGGCGGGTCGGCCGGCGGGGTGCTCCAGGCGGCGGGGCTGCTCTTCTTCGCCTTCGCCGGGTACGCCCGGATCGCGACGCTGGGCGAGGAGGTGCGCGATCCGGCGCGTACGATCCCGCGCGCCGTTCCGCTGGCTCTGGGGATCGCGCTCGTGGTCTACGCGTGCGTCGCGGTGGCGGTGCTCTCGGTGCTGGGCGCCGGGGAACTCGCTTCCGCCGAGGCCCCGTTGGCGGACGCGGTGCGGGCGGCCGGGGTGGGCGAGCTGGCGCCCGTCGTGCGGGTCGGCGCCGCTGTGGCCGCCCTCGGGTCGTTGCTCGCGCTGATCCTCGGGGTGTCGCGTACGACGCTGGCAATGGCGCGGGACGGGCATCTGCCGGGGGCGCTGGCCGCCGTTCATCCGCGGTTCCGGGTGCCGCACCGGGCCGAGTTGGCGGTGGGGGCGGTGGTCGCCGTGGTGGCCGCGGTGGGGGATGTGCGGGGAGCGATCGGGTTCTCGTCGTTCGGCGTACTGGCCTACTACGCGGTGGCGAACGCGTCCGCCTGGACGCTCGGGGGGCGGCAGCGGGTTCTGGCCGCTGTGGGGCTTGTGGGGTGCGTGGGGTTGGCGTTCGCTCTGCCGGTGGCTTCGGTGGGGGCGGGGGCGGGGGTGCTGGCGCTGGGGGCGGTGGCCTACTGGGTTCGGGGGCGGTTCGGGGTGGGGGCGCCGCGGGGGCGGTGACGCTTCCGGGGGGTGTGGGCGTGGGCCGCGCCTGCGGGGGGCGGAGCGGTGCCCGGGCGCGGTGTGGAGCCCGCTCTCCAGTGCGGGGCGCGGGGGTCGTGAAGGAGTGGCCCGGACGTGCTGCGGGGCCCTTGCTTCAGGGGTGCGGGGGTCGGGGGCGTACCGGGGCGTCTCCTCGGGTGCCGAACGTTCGGGTCGCGCTGCGGTCCGAACGGGCCCGTTGCGTTCGACACCCTGCGGGGAGCGCCCCGGTACGTCCCCTCCCGGCACTGTGGAGGAGTGAACGGGCGGGGTGTGGAGCCCGCTTTCAGTGCGAGCGGTGTGCGTCCCCCTCCCGGCACCGTGGAGGAGTGAACGGGCGGGGTGTGGAGCCCGCTTTCAGTGCGGGCGGTGTGCGTCCTCTGCCGGCACCACTGTGGAGGGGGCCGGGCGTGGTGCGGGCGGCACGTTCTCGGACTGTCCGGGGCTTGTGAGCTAGCGGGTTGCGAAAGGCTGGTCCGTGGGGACGATTTCGCGGCCCAGGGGGAGCAGGGAGACCGGGATCAGCTTGAAGTTGGCGATGCCGAAGGGGATTCCGATGATCGTTACGCACAGCGCGATGCCCGTGAGGATGTGGCTCAGGGCCAGCCACCAGCCCGCGAGGACGAGCCACAGGACGTTGCCGATGACCGAGGGGGATCCCGCGTCGCGGCGTTCCGCCGTGGTGTAGCCGAAGGGCCAGAGGGCGTAGACGCCGATGCGGAACGCCGCCAGGCCGAAGGGGATGCCGATGATGGTGACGCAGAGGAGTACGCCGGCCAGGAGGTAGGCGAGGAAGAGCCAGAAGCCGCTGAGAACCAGCCATATGACGTTCAGGATTGTCTTCATGGGCGGTGACCTGCCATCTGCTCGAGTCGGGCGATGCGTTCAGCCATGGGCGGGTGGGTCGAGAACAGCTTCGCGGCGCCCTGTCCGGGGCGGAACGGGTTCGCGATCATCATGTGGCTGGCGGTCTCGATGCGCGGCTCGGCCGGCAGCGGCAGCTGCTTCGTACCGGCGTCGAGTTTGCGCAGGGCGCTCGCCAGGGCGAGCGGGTCGCCGGTGAGCTGGGCTCCGGAGGCGTCCGCCTGGTACTCGCGCGAACGGCTCACCGCGAGCTGGATGACCGCCGCCGCCAGCGGCCCCAGAATCATGATCAGCAGCATGCCCAGGAGGCCCGGGCCCTCGTCGTCGTCGGAGCGGCCGACGGGGATCAGCCAGGCGAAGTTCACCAGGAACATGATCACCGAGGCCAGCGCGCCGGCGACCGAGGAGATCAGGATGTCCCGGTTGTAGACGTGGCTCAGCTCATGGCCGATGACTCCCCTGAGTTCGCGTTCGTCGAGGAGGCGCAGGATGCCCTCGGTGCAGCAGACGGCGGCGTTGCGCGGGTTGCGGCCGGTCGCGAAGGCGTTGGGGGCCTGGGTGGGCGAGATGTAGAGCCGGGGCATCGGCTGGCGGGCCTGGGTGGAGAGGTCGCGGACCATCCGGTACAGCTGTGGCGCCTCGAACTCGCTCACGGGGCGGGCCCGCATGGCCCGCAGGGCGAGCTTGTCGCTGTTCCAGTACGCGTAGGCGTTCGTGCCGAGTGCGACGAGAACCGCGACGATCAGGCCGGTCCGGCCGAAGAAGCTGCCGATGACGATGATGAGTGCTGACAGTCCCCCGAGGAGTACGGCGGTCCTCAGCCCGTTGTGCCGGCGGTGCACGGTGCGCCCTCCAAATGGTGCGGCGGGGGAACCCCTTGCTGTGGGGGTGCTTCCACATCCAGTGGACCCTCCCTTCCTGGTCAACGCCAAGCGAGGGGGGCTAGTTCCCTTGTGCCACCGGGGCCGTCCGTTGGGCCGTCCGTGCCTACTGGAAGAGACTGCCCGTCGCGAAGCGCAGGACGAGCTGCGGTACGCCGGACAGGGCGACGCCCAGGACGGCGGTGAGGGCGATGGCGACCGTGACCGGAACGGGGACCGCGTGCCTGGGCTGTTCGCCCTCGGGGGCGCGGAAGAGGACCGCCGTCCACTGGAGGTAGTAGTAGAGGGCGATCACGACGTTCACCGCCATGACGACCGCGAGCCAGCCGAGGCCCGCGTCGACCGCCGCGGAGAAGACGGTTACCTTCGCGAAGAGGCCGATGATGCCGGGCGGCAGGCCCGCGAGGCACAGGAGGAAGAAGCCGAGCGCGAGCGCGGCGAGGGGGCGGGTCGCGTAGAGGCCGCGGTAGTCGGCGATCCGGTTGAGCGGGTGCGTACGGGCCACCAGGGCGGCGACCGCGAAGGCGCCGAGGTTCACGACGGCGTACATCAGGGCGTACGCGACGGTGGAGCCGATCTGGTCGTCGCTGGAGTACGCCGCCGCCGCGATCGGGACCAGGAGGTAGCCGGCCTGGCCGACGGAGGACCAGGCGAGCAGCCGGACCGCACTGTAGGCGCGCGTGGCCGACTGGCGCAGGGCGGCGACGTTGCCGACCGTCATGGTGAGCGCCGCCAGCACGGCGAGGGCGGGGCCCCAGACGTCGGCGTACGACGGGAAGGCGATGACGGTGACCAGGACGAGGCCGGTGAAGCCGACCGCCTTGCCGATGACGGAGAGGTAGGCGGCCACCGGGAGGGGGGCGCCCACGTACGTGTCGGGAACCCAGAAGTGGAAGGGGACCGCCGCCGTCTTGAAGGCGAAGCCGACGAGGGTCAGGGCGACGCCCGCCTTGGCGAGGGTGTCGAGCTGCGCCGGTACGTCGTCCAGGCGTACGGCGATCTCGGTGAGGTGCAGGGTGCCGGTCGTCGCGTACACGAAGCTGACGCCGAGCAGCATCACGGCGGTCGCCGTGACGGAGGAGAGGAAGAACTTGAGGGCCGCCTCGGAGGAGAGGCGGTCGCCGCGCTTCATGCCGACCAGGGCGAAGGCCGGCAGCGACGCCACTTCGAGGGCGACGACGAGGGTGGCGAGGTCGCGGGAGGCGGGCAGCAGGGCCGCTCCGGCCGCGGAGGACATCAGCAGGAACCAGAACTCGCCCGCGGGGAGCCTGTCCTTCGCCGTCTCGGTGATGGACAGGAGCGCGGTGAGCAGCGCGCCGCCGAGGACGAGCAGCTGGATGACCACGGTGAAGTGGTCGGCCGTGTAGCTGCAGACGTCCGGGTCGGAGGTCAGGCAGAAGGTGGTGCGGTCGCCCTGGCGCAGCGGCAGGAGCGCGAGGAGCGCGGCGGCGAGGCCGGCGATGGAGATCCGGCCCAGGAGCGCCTTCTTGTCCGCCGGTACGAAGAGGTCGGCGACCAGGACGATCAGGCCGACGCACGCGGTGATCGTCGGCGGGGCGATCGCCGTCCAGTCGACGGACTGGACGAGGCTGGCGCTTTCGGCGGCCACGGTCACGACTTGCCTCCTGCGAGGAGCTTCTGCACGGCCGGGTCGGTGAGGCCGAGGAGGACCGCGGGCCAGAGTCCGGCGAGGACGGTGAGGGCGACGAGCGGGGTCCAGGCGGCGAACTCGTAGCCCTGGACGTCGGCGATCGCCGACGGCTCGGCCGCTTGCTGCCGGGGTACGCCCATGCAGACACGGCGTACGACGACGAGCAGGTACGCGGCGGTGAGCAGGGTGCCCACGCCGGCGATCGCCATGAAGGTGAGGAACGCGGGGCGGCTGAGGCCCTCGGCGGGGTCGAAGGCGCCGAACATCGTCAGCATCTCGCCCCAGAAGCCGGCCAGGCCCGGCAGGCCGAGGGAGGCGACCGCACCGAAGGCGAGGAGGCCGCCGAGGCGGGGGGCGCGGCCGTAGAGGGCCGCTCCGGTGGCGCCGGCGAGGGTGTCGAGGTCGGCGGTGCCGTAGCGGTCCTTGAGGGCGCCGACCAGGAAGAACAGCAGGCCGGTGATCAGGCCGTGGGCGATGTTGGCGAAGAGTGCGCCGTTGACGCCGGTGGGGGTCATGGACGCGATGCCGAGGAGGACGAAGCCCATGTGGCCGACGGAGGAGTACGCGATGAGGCGCTTGAGGTCGCCCTTGGCGCCCTTGCGGGCCAGGGCCAGGCAGGCGAGGGACCCGTAGATGATGCCGACGACCGCGAGGGCGGCCAGGTAGGGCGCGAAGACGAGCATGCCGTCGGGCGCCACGGGCAGGGCGATGCGGACGAAACCGTACGTGCCCATCTTCAGCAGGACGCCGGCGAGGAGGACGGAGCCGACGGTGGGAGCGGCGGTGTGGGCGTCCGGGAGCCAGCTGTGCAGGGGCCACATCGGGGTCTTGACCGCGAGGCCGACCCCGATCGCCAGAACGGCGGTGACCTGCACCGACGTGGTCAGTCCCCGGCCGTTGTCAGTGGCGAGTGCCACCATGTCGAACGTGCCCGCCTTCAGTCCCACGAGGAGGAGACCGAGCAGCATGACGACCGAGCCGAGCAGCGTGTAGAGGATGAACTTCCAGGCGGCGGGCCTGCGCTGGTCGCCGCCCCAGCGGGCGATCAGGAAGTACATCGGGATGAGGACCATCTCGAACGCCAGGAAGAACAGCAGCAGGTCGAGGACGGCGAAGGTCGCGAGGGTGCCGGACTCCAGGACGAGGAGGAGCGCGACGAATGCCTTCGGGGAGGGGCCCGCGGGCATCTTGAAGTAGCTGTAGAGCGCGCAGAGGAAGGTCAGCAGCGCGGTCAGCACGAGGAGGGGGAGCGAGATGCCGTCGATGCCGAGGTGGATCCTGACGTCGAGCGCCGGGATCCAGCTGATGTCGGTCGTGGCCTGCATCTTCGACGGGTGGTCGTGGTCGAAGCCGAACGTGAGCACGAGGGCGGCGATGAGGATCGCGCCGGTCACGGTCACGCCGTGGCGGAGCACGGCCTGGTCGGGGCTCCTGCCCTTCAGCCCCGGCGGGGCCGGGAGGAGGGCCGCCACCGCGCCCAGGAGCGGGCCGACGACGACGAACGCCAGGAGGAACTGCATCACGGACGGGCTGATATCGATCACGGCTCACGCTCCGACGGCGGCGACGATGACGGCGGCGATCGCCAGGACGACGGATCCGGCGAGCAGGGCGCTGAGGTAGGTCTGCACGTTGCCGGTCTGGGCCCGGCGGACGCCCGCGCCGAGGAGGCGCGGGACGGCTCCCGCCCCGCGTACGTACGTGTCGACGACCTCGCGGTCCAGGAAGCGGACCAGCTCGGCCGCCGCCTGGACGGGCCGTACGAACAGGACGTGGTAGACGGCGTCGAGGTGGAAGCCGGCGGCGGCGTGCCGGTGCAGGGGTCCCAGCAGGAGCCGGCCGGGGTCGGCCGGGTCGGGGGCCGACGCGATGTCGCCGTAGGCGGGGGTGTGGGTGGCGATGGCTTCCGCCTCGGAGACGGCCGGGCTGTCCTCGGGGTGGGCGGCCACGGCGCCGATCGGGGGGCGGGCGGCCATGGCCGTGGTGTGGCGCCAGGCGCCGTACGTGACCAGTCCGCCGACCAGGGCCACGCCGGTGCCGAGGACCGCCGTGGTGACGGTCGGAGTGAGGGCGTGGCCGTCGAACCAGTCGGCCAGGTAGGTGACGCCGAGGCCGAAGGCGAGCGAGGGGACGGCGAGGACCCACAGGACGGCGTTCATGACGAGGGGCTGCTTGCCGTGGTCGGGGGCGGCCGGGCCGCGGCCGCGGAAGGCCAGCAGCCACAGGCGGATGGCGTACGCCGCCGTGAGGAGGGCGGTGAGCAGGCCCGCGACGAGCACGGTCCAGCCGGCGCCGGAGGGCACGCCGGTGGTGTCGCCGAGGGAGGCGTGCTCGGCGGCGACGAGGACGGCCTCCTTGGAGAAGAAGCCGGCGAACGGGGGGATCGCGGCGAGCGCGAGGAGCGCGACGGTCATCGTCCAGTACGCGTCGGGGATGCGCCGGGGCAGGCCGCTCATGCGGGACATGGCGGCCAGCGAGTTGGTGCCGGCGGCGTGGATGATCACGCCGGCGGCGAGGAAGAGGAGCGCCTTGAAGGCTCCGTGGGACAGGAGGTGGAAGACGGCGGCGCCGCGGTCGCCGACGGCCAGTGCGCCCGTCATGTAGCCGAGCTGGCCGATCGTCGAGTAGGCGAGGACCCGCTTGATGTCGTCCTGCGCGAGGGCGGCGAGGGCGGAGCCGACCATCGTGACGGCGGCCATCACCGCGAGGACCGTCAGGGCGGCGGCGGAGGCCGCGAAGACGGGGAGGAGGCGGGCCACGAAGTACACACCGGCCGCGACCATCGTCGCGGCGTGGATCAGCGCGGAGACGGGCGTGGGGCCCGCCATCGCGTCGGGCAGCCAGGTGTGCAGCGGGAACTGGGCCGACTTGCCCGCCACGCCGGCGAGGAGCAGCAGCGCGATGAGCGTCGGGTGGTCGAGCCCGCCGTCGGCCACGGCGGCGAGGATGCCGGTGATGCGGAACGTACCGGCGTCCGCGGCGAGCGCGAACAGGCCGAACAGGAAGGGGACGTCACCGAGCTTGGTGACCAGGAACGCCTTGAGGGAGGCGGCGCGGGCTTCCGGCGTCTCCCAGTAGTGGCCGACGAGGAAGTACGAGCAGATGCCCATGATCTCCCAGCCGACCAGCAGCACCATCAGGTCGCCGGAGTAGACGACGAGCAGCATCGCGGAGGTGAAGAGGGAGACGAGGGCGGCGTACGACGGGTAGCGCGGGTCGTCGCGCAGGTAGGCCGTCGAGTAGAGCTGCACGCAGGTCGCGATGACCCCGACCAGGACGGCGACGAGGACCGCGAAGCCGTCGAGGTGCAGGGCGAGGTCGATGGGGACCGAGCCGGTGGGGGTCAGCTGCGTCGAGGCGTCGACCGGCCGGCCGCCGCCCTGGCGGACGGCGACGATCACGGCCAGTACGGCGGCGGCGAGGGCCGGCAGCACCGCGAGGGGACGGACGAACCCGGGCGCGGTGCGGCCGAGCAGGAGTCCGGCCACGGCGCCGAGGAACGGAAGGAGGGGGACAAGGACGGCGAGGGTCGTGGTCGTCACGCGGCGGCCTCAGCCTTCTGTGCGGCCTCTTGTGCGGCCTTCTGTGCCATGGCGGAGGCTTCGGCGTCGGCCGCCGGGCCTTCGGCGGTGTCGCGCAGCCGGTCGATGTCCGAGCTGCCGCGGTTGCGGTAGACCATCAGGACGATCGACAGGCCGATGCCGATCTCCGCCGCGGCGATGGCGATGGTGAACAGGGTCAGTGCCTGGCCGGCGTGGAGGGTGTCGCGGAGCCACACGTCGAAGGCGACCAGGTTGAGGTTGACGGCGTTGAGCATGAGCTCGACGGACATCAGGACCAGGATCGCGTTGCGGCGTGCGAGTACTCCGTACAGCCCGGTGCAGAACAGGAGGGCGGCGAGCACGGCGGGGTAGGCGAGGTGCATCAGCGCTGCTCCTTGTCGCTGTCGCTCTTGCGGGAGAGGACGATCGCGCCCACGAGGGCGGCCAGCAGCAGGACCGAGAGCGCCTCGAAGGGCAGCACCCAGTGCTGGAAGAGGAATTCACCGGTCACCCTGGTCGAGCCCTGGGCCGGTCCGTCCAGGTCGATCCACTGGGTCCGGAACGCGTCCACGACCACCCACACGAGTGCGGCGGCCGCGGCGACGGCGACCGTGAGCGCCGCCCAGCGGTTGCCAGAGTCGGCGTCCGGTGAGCGGCCGATGGGGGCCTTGGTGAGCATCAGACCGAAGAGGAGGAGCACGACGACGGAACCGACGTAGATGAGGACCTGCACCCAGGCGATGAACTCGGCCGTCAGCAGCAGGTACTCGACGGCCAGGCCGCCGAGCGCGACGACCAGCCACAGGGCGGCGTGCACCAGCTGCCTGGTGGTGACGGTGACGACGGCCGCGCCGAGGGTGACGACGCCGACGAGGAGGAAGGCGATCTCGACGCCGGTCGGGGAGAGGAATCCCTGCTCGGCGGCTGCGGCGAGGTGGCTCATCCGGCGTGCCCCTCGTCTTCCTGCGGGGTGGCTTGGTCCTGGGCGGGCTGCTGCTGGGCGGCCTGTTCGAGCGCTGCCTGCTCCTGGGCGGCGGCGAGCTTCTCGGCCGTCTTGCGGGCCGCCGCGATCTCCTTGGGCTCCTCGGCCCCCGGGTCGAGCGCGGGCGGCTCGGGCACGGTCCACATCCACTCGCGGAGCTTGTCCCGCTCGTGGGTGAGTTCGTGGATGTCGGTCTCGGCGTACTCGAACTCCGGCGACCAGAAGAGCGCGTCGAACGGGCACACCTCGATGCAGATGCCGCAGTACATGCAGAGCGAGAAGTCGATCGCGAAGCGGTCGAGGACGTTGCGGCTGCGCTCGCGTCCGCCCTCGACGGCGGCCGGGACGGTCTCCTTGTGCGAGTCGATGTAGATGCACCAGTCGGGGCACTCGCGCGCGCAGAGCATGCAGACCGTGCAGTTCTCCTCGAACAGCCCGATCACGCCGCGGGAGCGGGGCGGGAGTTCGGGCTGGACGTCCGGGTACTGCGCGGTGACGGTCTTCTTCGTCATCGTGCGCAGCGTGACGGCCAGGCCCTTGGCGAGGCCGGAGCCGGGGATCGGAGGCATTACTGGATCGCCACCTTCACGATGCCGGTCAGCGCGATCTGCGCGAGAGCGAGAGGGATGAGTACGGTCCAGGCGAGCTTCTGGAGCTGGTCCTCGCGCAGCCGGGGGTAGGTGACCCGCAGCCAGATGACGCCGAACGCGAGGACGGCGGTCTTCAGCAGCGTCCACACCCAGCCGAGGCCGTCGGCGCCCCAGGGGCCGTGCCAGCCGCCGAGGAACAGGACGGTGGTCAGACCGCAGAGGACGACGATCCCGGCGTACTCGGCCAGCAGGAAGAGCGCGAAGCGCAGCCCCGTGTACTCGGTGTACGCGCCGAAGATGATCTCGGAGTCGGCGACCGGCATGTCGAAGGGCGGTCGCTGGAGTTCGGCGAGGCCGGCGACGAAGAACACGATCGCGCCGACGATCTGCCACGGCAGCCACCACCACTCGAAGGCGTTCAGGATGCCGGGGAGCGAGACGGTGCCGGCCGCCATCGCCACGGAGGCGGCGGCGAGCAGCATCGGCAGTTCGTACGCGAGGAGCTGTGCGGCGGTGCGCAGGCCGCCGAGCAGGGAGAACTTGTTGGCCGATGCCCAGCCCGCCATGAGCGAGCCGAGCACGCCCACGCCCATGACGGCGAGCACGAAGAAGATGCCGGCGTCGACGACCTGGCCGACCGCGCCCTCACCGGGGCCGATCGGGATCGCGACGAGCACGAGCAGGTACGGGAGCAGCGCGACGGCGGGCGCGAGCTGGAAGATGCGGCGGTCGGCGTTGGCCGGGACGATGTCTTCCTTCTGCGCGAACTTGACGCCGTCGGCGACGAGTTGGGCCCAGCCGTGGAAGCCGCCCGCGTACATGGGGCCGAGGCGGCCCTGCATGTGGGCCATCACCTTGTGCTCGGTCTGCCCGACGACGAGCGGCAGGACCATGAACACGGCGAAGACGACGACCAGTCGGAGGGCGACATCGAGTACGTCGTTCACGCGTCGTCGCTCCCTCGGTCGCGGGTGGTGTCGTTGGTGGTGTTGTCGTTGCCGGCGTCGGTGGTGTCGCTGGTGGTGCTGTCGGTACCGGCGTCGGTGGTGTCGTCGGCGGAGCGGGGGGCGTCCGGGCCGGGGGCCTCGCGGGGCTCCTTCGCCGCGCCCGCGTCACCGCGCAGCGTTTCCGCCGCCGCGTCGGCGGCCGAAGCCGCGTCGGCGTCGGTGTCCTCGGACGCGCCCGTCCTGGTCGCGGCCGCTTTCTCCGGCCGCTCAGCGTCCGCTTCCTCTTCCTCGAACGCGGGGCGCGCGTGGTGCCAGGGCGCGTCCGCGCTGCGCGCGGGGGCCGCCGGGGCGGGCCGGGCCACGGAGGCGTCGGCTCCGGAAGCGTCGGCCACGGAGGCGTCGGAGGTGTCGGCGGTGTCGGCATCGGCGGATCCCGCCGACTGGGCCGGCGTCTCGGCCGCCCGGCTCGCCGATCCTTCGGACACGCCACCGGTACGGCGCGGCGCGCTCGGGGCCGCGGTCCCAGCGCCGGTCTCCGCAGCGCCCGGACCGGCCGCGGCGTCCCCGGTCTCCGCAGCGGCCGCCCGGCTCGCCGAACCCTCGGTTCCGGCAGCGGCCGTCTGGCTCGCCGAGCCCTCCGACACGCTGCGCGTACGGCGGGCAGGCGTCGGCGGCTCGGCGTGTGGAGCGGGTGTCGCCGCTTCGGCCGCCTGGCTCGCCGAGCCCTCGGACACGCTGCGGGCGCGGCGCGGGGGCCGTGCGGTGGCGGCTTCCGGGGACGGCGCCGCCGCCTCGGCCGCCTGGGTGGCCGAGCCCTCCGCGACGCTGCGCGCGCGGCGCGGCGGGCGGTCGGCGGCTCCTGCCGCACCGGCCGCGCGCGGGGTGCGGGCGGGGCGTGCGGGCGCCGGGGGCAGCTGGCCCTTCTGGGGGCCCCAGTCGTTCGGGTCCGGGACGCCCGGCGGGAGCATCTGGCGGCGCTTGGGCCCGCCGTGGTCCGACTCCCCCGGTTCCTTCGCTCCCGGCCACGCCTTGGCGACGCGCGCCGCCAGGACGAAGTCCTTGCGCAGCGGATGGCCTTCGAAGCCCTCCGGCAGCAGCAGCGGCACCAGGTGCGGGTGACCGGTGAACTCGACGCCGAACATCTCGTGGGTCTCGCGCTCGTGCCACTGCGCGCCCGCGTAGACCTCGATGGCGGACGGTACGGCGGGCGCCGCGTGCGGGACGGTCGTACGGAGCAGCAGGCGGCGGACCGTACGGCCTTCGAGGGCGACGACGTGGGCGCAGACGCGGAAGCCCGTGCCCGGCTCGTCGACCGCGCTCAGCCAGTCGAAGTACGTGCAGCCCAGCTTGTCCCGCGCGATCTCCAGCGCCGCGATCCACGACCCGGTCGGCACGTCGACGGTGAGCAGGTCGTAGGCGCGCTCGGCGGTCGCTTCCTCGCCGAAGATCTCGGTGACGGCGTCGGGCAGACCGTCGTACGCGGTGGAGTGCGGGTCGGAGAGGGTCACTTCGCGGCCTCCCCCGGAGTCGGCGGCGGCGTGACGAGCCCGCTCTGGAGGGCGGCGGCGGAGGGCCGCCGGTGGCCGTAGCGCTCGCCGAGCGACTCGCGGGCGATCTTCTCCTGGAGCTTCAGGATGCCCTGGAGCAGCGCCTCGGGCCGTGGCGGGCAGCCCGGCACGTAGACGTCGACGGGGATGATCTGGTCGACGCCCTTGGTGACGGAGTACGAGTCCCAGTAGGGCCCGCCGCAGTTGGAGCAGGCGCCGAAGGAGATGACGTACTTCGGCTCGGGCATCTGCTCGTACAGCCGCTTGACGGCCGGGGCCATCTTGTCCGTGACCGTGCCGGAGACGACCATCAGGTCGGCCTGGCGCGGCCCCGGCGCGAAGGGGATCACGCCGAGCCGGATGAAGTCGTGGCGCGCCATGGACGCGGCGATGAACTCGATCGCGCAGCAGGCGAGACCGAAGTTGAAGACCCACAAGCTGTAGCGGCGGCCCCAGTTCAGGACCACCTTCATGGGCTCGGGTGCGAGGCGTGCGAGAGCTCCCAGGCGCTTGGGCTCGGGGAGGTCGACAGGGGTCACGGGGGTCACGTCCATTCGAGGACGCCCTTCTTCCATGCGTACAGCAGTCCCACGGCCAGGAAGCCGAGGAAGATGAACATCTCGACCAGGGTCGTCGCGCCGTACTCGGGCGCGGCGAAGACCGTCGCCCACGGGAACAAGAAGATGGAGTCGACGGCGAAGATCACGTACAGGAAGGCGTATACGTAGTAGCGGACCTGCGTGTGCGCCCAGCCCTCTCCGACCGGGTCCACGCCGCACTCGTACGTCAGCAGTTTCTCCGGCGTCGGCACGACCGGCCGCAGCAGCCGCCCGGCCCCGAAGGCCACGGCGACGAAGAGGACGCCGACGACTGCGAGCAGTCCGACGACCGAGTAACTCTGGAAGTACCCGTCCGCGAGAACCGTCGGTTCCGGCACGTCCGCCCCTCTCGCTCTCTGGCCGCCCAGGGCCACATCGGCCTCGTTCGACGATCTGTACGCACGGGAGTCTAGGCCCTGGTAAAGGCCGGGTAAGCAGCCGTCTCACGGAGGGGTGGGGTTATCCCTACTTCCGCGCACCCAGTGACCCCATGGCGTGCGTGCCCGGCGCCCGGCAGGCTGAGCACCATGACCGCCAGAGCCAGCCACCACCTCCCAGATTACGACCGGCCCGACGACCGGCCCGATGGGCTCCCGCCCGTCCGCTTCCCGTACGGCTCCGGCACCTGGAAGGAGATCGCGCACCTCCTCCTCAACCTGCCGACCGCGCTCCTCGGCTTCGTGCTGACCACGGTGGTGCTGCTGCTCGGCTGCGGCCTCTCCGTCACGGTCATCGGCCTGCCGGTGCTGGCGGCGGGGCTCCTGGCCGCGCGGCGGTTCGGCGCGGTCGAGCGGGCACGGGCCCGGGCGCTGCTCGGGGAGTACGTCGACGAGCCGAGTCCGGCGGCGGCGGGGCGGCCGCCTGGCGGTGTCTTCGGGCGGCTGTGGGCGCGCGTGAAGGATCCGGTGGGCTGGCGGGCGGCGCTGTACGCGTTCGTGCGGCTGCCGTGGGGCGTGCTGACGTTCGCGGTGACGCTGGCCGGGCTGTTCGTGCTGTGGCCCGTACTCCCGTACCTGGCGCGTGCGATGACCAACGCCGACCGGGCGATGGTGCGGGGCCTGCTCTGCCCGTCCGACGAACTGGAGCGGCGGATCGCCGAGCTGGAGTCGGACCGGGGCGTGGTCGTGGACACGGCGGCGGCCGACCTGCGGCGCATCGAACGGGACCTGCACGACGGCGCCCAGGCCAGGCTCGTGGCGCTCGCCATGGGGCTCGGCATGGCGAAGGAGAAGCTGACCGGCGACCTCAAGGACCCGGTCGCGGCGGCGGCGATGGTCGACGAGGCGCACGGCGAGGTGAAGCTGGCGCTCCAGGAGCTCCGGGACCTGGCGCGGGGCATCCACCCGGCGGTGCTCACCGACCGGGGCCTGGACGCGGCGCTGTCGTCGATCGCCTCGCGCTGCACGGCTCCGGTGCGGGTCACCGTCGATCTGGCCGCGCGTCCGGCCGAGGCGATCGAGGGCATCGCGTACTTCACGGTCTCCGAACTCCTCCAGAACGTGAGCAAACACAGCGGGGCGCGGTCCGCGACGGTGGACGTGTGGCGCGGCGGCGACCGGCTGCTGATCCAGGTACGGGACGACGGGCGCGGCGGTGCGCGGCTGGACGGCGGCACCGGCATGGCGGGGCTCGCCGACCGGCTCGGCGCGGTGGACGGGCTGCTGGCCCTGGACTCGCCGGAGGGCGGGCCGACCACGGTGACGGCCGAGCTGCCGTGGCGCGACCGGGACGCCACGGGACGCGCGGGCGTGGCCGGGCGGGGCGCCGGGGTGGGGGTCGGGGTGGGGAAAACCCCCGGGCGCACACGGTGACCGGCCTCATGGCCCCCGCCCGCCGGCCCCGACATTCTTGATTCGTACACAGCGAAGTCACCAACTCCCAGAGCAGAAACGGACGGCAGCGATGGCCACGGAGTACGCACCGCAGACCCGCGACCCGTGGGAGCCCGCGGGCCGGCCCCCGAGGAAGCACGTCCTTCCCGCGGCCCTGCGCGCCCCGGTCGAGGCCCGGACGTGGCGCGAGTTCGGCTACCTCATGCTCAGCCTGCCGATCAGCGTGCTGCTCTTCGTCTTCGCGGTCACCATGACGTCGCTGGGCGCGGGCCTGCTGATCACCTTCTGCGGCGTTCCGGTCCTGGCGGCGGGGCTGGCCGGCTGCCGCGGGTTCGGGTCGCTGGAGCGGGCGCGCGCCCGGGCGCTGCTCAAGCTGGACGTGGCGGACCCGGCGCCGCTGCGGACGAGGCCGGGCGGCGGGCCGATGGCCTGGATGGGCGCGATGCTCAAGAGCGGGACGTCCTGGCGTCATCTGCTGTACGCCGTGCTGCACATGCCGTGGGCGGTGTTCGCCTTCTCCGTGGCGCTGACGCTGTGGGCGTACGCCTGGGGAGCGCTCACGTATCCGCTGTGGCTGCTGTTCCCGGGTGTGGACGGTCTTCAGCTGTACGGCGACGGCTCGCACAGCGTCTACCTCGACAACCCCGTCGAGCTGGCCGCGACCAGCGCGTTCGGCCTGGTCCTCCTCCTCGTCACGCCGTGGATCATGCGCGCTCTGGTGCTGGTGGACCGGGTGCTCGTGATCGGGCTGCTCGGTCCGTCCCGGCTCGCCACCCGCGTCTCGGAGCTGGAGTCGGACCGGGGCGTCGTCGTCGACACCGCGGCGGCCGACCTGCGGCGCATCGAACGGGACCTGCACGACGGCGCCCAGGCCAGGCTCGTCGCCCTCGCGATGGACCTGGGGCTGGCGAAGGAGAAGCTGACGCAGGACCCGGAGGCCGCGGCGCGCATGGTGGACGAGGCGCACGGCGAGGTGAAGATCGCCCTCCAGGAGCTGCGTGACCTGGCCCGGGGCATCCACCCGGCCGTCCTGACCGACCGCGGCCTGGACGCGGCGCTGTCGGCGGTGGCGTCCCGGTGCACGGTGCCGGTGCGGGTCGAGGTGGACCTCCTGGCCCGGCCCGCCGCGGCCATCGAGGGGATCGCGTACTTCACCGTCTCCGAACTCCTCCAGAACGTCAGCAAGCACGCCCAGGCGTCCCGGGCCACGGTCGAGGTGTGGCAGACGGGGGACCGGCTGATGCTCCAGGTGAGCGACGACGGCAGGGGCGGGGCCGACACGACGGCCGGCTCGGGGCTCGCGGGCCTCGCGGAGCGGCTGGACGCGGTCGACGGCATCCTCGTCGTCGACTCGCCGGACGGCGGGCCGACCACCATCACGGCCGAGCTGCCCTGGCGGGGCTGAGCCGGGGAAGCGACCCGACCACTACACGGCCGAGCCAGCACGGGGGCGGCCCGACCACCACACGACCGAGCGCCCCCGCGGGGCCGATCCGGAGGCGTGCGGCGGTCGTACCGCTCCCCCGCCCTCCCCCCTGCGCGGCGCCGCGTCCTCCCCTGACTCACGCGCCCGGCGGGCCCCGACGACCGGACTTCTCCCGAGTCGTACGGCACCAATCCCCACGCCCGGCCGCGCGCCGGCGCGGATGCTGGGATGCTGGGAGGCGTCACAGGACAGTAGATCGCTGGGGGGCACAGGGACCGTGGTGGACAGAGTGCGGGTCGTCATCGCCGAGGACTCCGTGTTGCTCCGGGAGGGCCTGACCCGGCTTCTGACGGATCTCGGGCACGACGTCCTCGCGGGCGTCGGAGACGCGGAAGCGCTGATCAAGACAGTGGGCGACCTGGCGTCGCAGGACGAGCTGCCGGACGTGGTGGTGGCGGACGTACGAATGCCGCCTACGCACACCGACGAGGGCGTGCGGGCGGCGGTGCGGCTGCGCAGGGACTACCCGGACATCGGGGTCCTGGTGCTCTCGCAGTACGTCGAGGAGCAGTACGCGACGGAGCTGCTGGCGGGGTCGAGCCGGGGCGTGGGCTACCTGCTCAAGGACCGGGTGGCCGAGGTGCGCGAGTTCGTGGACGCGGTCGTCCGGGTGGCGCGGGGCGGAACGGCGCTCGACCCGGAGGTCGTGGCGCAGTTGCTCGGCCGCAGCCGCAAGCAGGACGTCCTGGCCGGTCTCACGCCCCGCGAGCGGGAGGTCCTGGGCCTCATGGCCGAGGGCCGCACCAACTCGGCGGTCGCCAAACAACTCGTGGTGAGCGACGGCGCGGTCGAGAAGCATGTGAGCAACATCTTCCTTAAGCTCGGACTCTCCCCCAGTGTGGGCGACCACCGACGGGTGCTGGCGGTGTTGACCTATCTGAAGAACTGAGCACCCGGTCCCAGAACGCGTGGGACGACTACGGAGCGTCGCCGACCAGTACGCCGGGGGGCAAGTGAACCATGGCAAAACAGGGCAATAGCGCGTCTCAAAACGGGGTCCGGTACGTGACTGACCCCAGGGAAGGGCACCCTTACCGACGTAGGGTGGGCCCTGGGGCCACCGGTGGCCGGCCGGCCCCGAGCAGCCGCCTCGAGGGAGGTCCAGTTCAGTGACCAGCCAGGTCAGCAGCCCGGCCGAGAAGGCCGACGGATCCGATGGCGCCGAAGGTGCCGACGCGACGAACGACACCGTCGTCGGGGAACAGCGCAGCACGCCGGACCGGAGGGCCTCCGGGAAGGAGGTCCGCCGTCTGGACCGGGTGATCATCCGTTTCGCGGGTGACTCCGGTGACGGAATGCAGCTCACGGGCGACCGCTTCACCTCGGAGACGGCGGCCTTCGGCAACGACCTGTCGACGCTGCCGAACTTCCCGGCCGAGATCCGGGCGCCCGCCGGCACCCTGCCGGGCGTCTCCAGCTTCCAGCTCCACTTCGCGGACCACGACATCCTGACGCCCGGCGACGCGCCCAACGTCCTGGTGGCGATGAACCCGGCCGCGCTGAAGGCGAACATCGCCGACGTGCCGCGCGGCGCGGACATCATCGTCAACACCGACGAGTTCACCAAGCGCCCGATGGCGAAGGTCGGCTACGAGACGTCTCCGCTGGAGGACGGCTCCCTGGAGGCGTACAACGTCCATCCGGTGCCGCTGACCACGATGACGATCGAGGCCCTCAAGGACTTCGGCCTGTCCCGGAAGGAGGCCGAGCGCTCGAAGAACATGTTCGCGCTCGGGCTGCTGTCGTGGATGTACCACCGGCCGACCGAGGGCACCGAGGCTTTCCTGCGCGCGAAGTTCGCGAAGAAGCCGCAGATCGCCGAGGCCAACGTGGCGGCGTTCCGGGCCGGCTGGAACTTCGGTGAGACCACCGAGGACTTCGCCGTCTCCTACGAGGTCAGCCCGGCGACCCGGGCCTTTCCCCGGGGCACGTACCGCAACATCTCCGGGAACCTCGCGCTGTCGTACGGGCTGATCGCCGCGAGCCAGCAGGCGGACCTGCCGCTGTACCTGGGCTCGTACCCGATCACCCCCGCCTCCGACATCCTGCACGAGCTCAGCAAGCACAAGAACTTCGGCGTGCGGACCTTCCAGGCGGAGGACGAGATCGCGGCCATCGGCGCGGCGCTCGGCGCGGCGTTCGGCGGGCAGCTCGCGGTGACCACCACCTCCGGTCCCGGCGTGGCGCTGAAGTCGGAGACCATCGGCCTCGCGGTGTCGCTGGAGCTGCCGCTGCTCGTGGTCGCCATCCAGCGCGGCGGCCCCTCGACCGGGCTGCCGACCAAGACCGAGCAGGCCGACCTGCTCCAGGCGATGTACGGGCGCAACGGCGAGGCCCCGGTGCCGGTGGTGGCGCCGAGGACCCCCGCCGACTGCTTCGACGCGGCCCTGGACGCGGCGCGGATCGCGCTGACGTACCGCACGCCGGTGTTCCTGCTGTCCGACGGCTACCTGGCCAACGGCAGCGAGCCGTGGCGGATCCCGGAGACCGACGAGCTCCCGGACCTGCGCGTGCAGTTCGCGACCGGCCCGAACCACGAGCTCGCCGACGGCACCGAGGTGTTCTGGCCGTACAAGCGCGACCCGCAGACGCTGGCGCGGCCGTGGGCGGTCCCGGGCACCCCGGGTCTTGAGCACCGCATCGGCGGCATCGAGAAGCAGGACGGCACGGGCAACATTTCGTACGACCCGGCCAACCACGACTTCATGGTCCGCACCCGCCAGGCCAAGGTCGACGGCATCGCGGTGCCGGACCTCCAGGTCGACGACCCGGACGGGGCCAGGACGCTGGTGCTCGGCTGGGGCTCGACGTACGGGCCGATCACGGCCGCCGTGCGCCGGCTGCGCGCGGCGGGGACGCCGATCGCCCAGGCCCACCTGCGCCACCTCAACCCGTTCCCCCGGAATCTGGGCGAGATCCTGGCGCGTTACGAGAAGGTGGTCGTGCCCGAGATGAACCTCGGACAGCTGGCCACCCTGCTCAGGGCGAAGTATCTGGTCGACGCCCACTCGTACAACCAGGTCAACGGAATGCCGTTCAAGGCCGAGCAGCTCGCCACGGCTCTCAAGGAGGCCAACGATGCCTAAGGCGAACGAGACGCTTTCGCTGGTCCCCAAGGCCGAGGCCAAGCAGTCGATGAAGGACTTCAAGTCCGACCAGGAAGTGCGCTGGTGCCCCGGTTGCGGTGACTACGCGGTCCTCGCCGCCGTGCAGGGCTTCATGCCCGAGCTCGGCCTGGCGAGGGAGAACATCGTCTTCGTCTCCGGGATCGGCTGCTCGTCCCGGTTCCCGTACTACATGAACACGTACGGGATGCACTCGATCCACGGCCGCGCGCCCGCGATCGCGACCGGTCTCGCGTCCTCGCGGCGCGACCTGAGCGTGTGGGTGGTGACCGGTGACGGCGACGCGCTGTCCATCGGCGGCAACCACCTCATCCACGCGCTGCGGCGCAACGTCAACCTGAAGATCCTGCTGTTCAACAACCGGATCTACGGGCTCACCAAGGGCCAGTACAGCCCCACCTCCGAGGTCGGGAAGATCACCAAGTCGACGCCGATGGGCTCGCTCGACGCGCCCTTCAACCCGGTGTCGCTGGCGATCGGCGCGGAGGCCGGGTTCGTGGCCCGTACGGTCGACTCCGACCGCAAGCACCTCACCGAGGTGCTGCGGCAGGCCGCCGGCCACCCGGGCACGGCGCTGGTGGAGATCTACCAGAACTGCAACATCTTCAACGACGGCGCGTTCGACGCGCTGAAGGACAAGGAGCAGGCCCAGGAGGCCGTGATCCGGCTGGAGCACGGGCAGCCGATCCGCTTCGGTGCCGACGGCTCGAAGGGCGTCGTACGGGACGCGGCCACCGGCGACCTCAAGGTGGTGGCGGTGACCGACGAGAACGCGTCGCGGATCCTGGTCCACGACGCGCACGCCGCCTCGCCGACGACGGCGTTCGCGCTCTCGCGCCTCGCCGACCCGGACACGCTGCACCACACCCCGATCGGCGTGCTGCGCAGTGTCGAGCGCCCGGTGTACGACACGCTGATGGCCGATCAGCTCGACGCGGCCATCGAGCAGCACGGCAAGGGCGATCTGCGGGCGCTGCTCGCGGGGAACGACACCTGGACCGTCGGCGGCTGACGGCGCGTGACGGCTGCGCCGTCCTCCACCGGCCCGGGCTCCTGGAACGTCAGGAGGCCCGGGCCTCGTCGTACGCGTCCTGGGCCCGCCGCACGGCGTCGACCCGCTGCTCCGTCCACCGGGCGAGCGCCCACACCTGTTCGGCCGCCTCCTCGCCCATGGCGGTGAGCGAGTAGTCGACGCGGGGCGGGATGACCGGATGGGCGTGGCGGTGGACGAGGCCGTCCCGCTCCAGGGTCTGGAGGGTCTGAGCGAGCATCTTCTCGCTGACGCCGCCGACGGTCCGGCGCAGCTCGCTGAACCGGTGGGAACGGTCGCGCAGGGCGGCGAGGACGAGCACGCCCCAGCGGCTGGTGACGTGTTCCAGGATCAGCCGTGAGGGGCACAGCGGGTTGTGGACGTCGGCGGCACGGGCCCGCCCGCTGGACCGCTCCGGGGCCGGGACGCGGGCCTCCTCCTTGCCTGCACTTACGCTCATGCCAGTACCTTACTCCAAAGTGGGTACTTTCCAAAGGTTAGCGCTGTCCGTAGGTTGGTGACTCCCTCTACCGAACGGAGCACCACCCATGAGCACCGTCGTCACCGGAGCCACCGGCCGCCTCGGCCGCCTCGTCGTCGACGCCCTGCTGGCGGACGGCGTCCCCGCCGCCTCGATCGCCGCCGTCGTGCGCGACAAGGCGAAGGCGGCGGACCTGGCGGAGCGCGGCGTCGAGCTGCGCGTCGCCGACTACGACCGGCCCGAGACCCTCGCCGACGCCTTCGAGGCGGGCGACCGCGTCCTGCTGGTGTCCGGCAGCGAGGTCGGCCGGCGCGTGCCCCAGCACGCCGCCGTGATCAGCGCGGCGAAGGCGGCGGGGGTCTCGCAGCTCGCGTACACCAGCGTCCTCGGCGGGCCCGACGCCGACTTCGACATGGCCGCCGAGCACCGGGCCACCGAGCGGATCCTGCTCGAATCGGGACTGCCGTACACACTGCTGCGCAACGGCTGGTACACGGAGAACTACACGGACAACCTGGCCCCGGTCCTCGCGCACGGCGCCGTCGTCGCCAACGCGGGCGACGGCCGGGTCGCCTCCGCCGCGCGCGCCGACTACGCGGCGGCCGCCGCCGCGGTCCTCACCCGGGACGGCCATCTCGGGAAGGCGTACGAGTTGAGCGGCGACACCGCGTGGTCCTTCGCCGAGTACGCGGCCGAGGTCGCCCGGCAGTCCGGCCGGGACATCACGTATTCCGACGTGCCCGCCGGGACCCACCTGGCCGTTCTCACCGGCGCGGGTGTGCCGGAGCCGTTCGCCGCGATCCTCGTCGACGTCGACGAGGCGATCGGGCGCGGGCGGCTGGCCGGCACGAGCGGTGACCTGGCCCGGCTCATCGGCCGCCCGACGACGCCGCTCGCGGACATGGTGGCGCGGGCGCTGCGGGACCGGTGACCTTGCGCCTCACGGCATGCGCGCCCGCGTGCGTCATGACCGGGCGCCGTGGGCGTGTGACCGCGCCCCGCGGGCGTCATGACCGTATCGCGGTACGGACATGACAGCCTGCCGGGTACGGCGCTACCTTCTTCGGGGCAGGCGGCCCTTTCCCACCACTGGCGCGGGGCCGGCGCAGGCAGAGGGTGAAAGGACGGCGGCCGATGGCGGCGAAAAGCGGCGGAGAGCAGCGGGCGGGACTCCTCTACGGCTTCGGCGCGTACGGAATGTGGGGGCTGGTTCCCCTCTTCTGGCCGCTCCTCAAGCCCGCCGGGGCGATGGAGATCCTGGCCCACCGGATGGTCTGGTCGCTCGCCGTCGTCGGCATCGCGCTGGTGGCGGTGCGCCGGTGGGCGTGGATCGGCGAGCTGGTCCGCCGGCCGCGCAAGCTCGGACTCATAGCCGTCGCGGCCGCCGTCATCACCGTCAACTGGGGGCTCTACATCTGGGCCGTCAACAACGGCCAGGTCGTCGAGGCGTCGCTCGGTTACTTCATCAACCCGCTGGTCACCATCGCCATGGGCGTCCTGCTGCTGAAGGAACGGCTGCGGCCGGTGCAGTGGGCGGCGGTGGGCATCGGCTTCGCCGCCGTGCTGGTGCTGGCCGTGGGGTACGGGCGGCCGCCGTGGATCTCGCTGGTCCTGGCGTTCTCGTTCGCGGTGTACGGGCTGGTCAAGAAGAAGGTCAACCTCGGGGGCGTGGAGTCGCTCGCCGCCGAGACTGCGATCCAGTTCCTGCCCGCGCTGGGCTACCTGCTGTGGATCGGATCCCACGGGGGCGCGACCTTCGGCACTCAGGGGCCGGGCCATGCGGCGCTGCTCGCCGCCACCGGCATCGTGACCGCCGCGCCGCTGGTGTGCTTCGGGGCGGCGGCGATACGGGTGCCGCTGTCGACGCTGGGGCTGCTCCAGTACCTGGCGCCCGTCTTCCAGTTCGGGCTCGGCGTCGTGTACTTCCACGAGGCGATGCCGGCGGAGCGGTGGGCCGGCTTCTCGCTGGTGTGGGCGGCCCTGGCCCTGCTGACGTGGGACGCGCTGCGGTCCGCCCGCCGCGGACGCACCGAAGCGCTCCGCCTGGCCGCGCTCGCGGCGGCGGGGACGAGTGTTGGTGCGGGCTCGGTTGCGGGTGGGGCGGGTGACTCGGGTGCCGCCGGCGGCCCGGGTGCCGTCTCCGCCGGCGAGGCGGCTTCGCCGTCCGACTCCGCCCCTGCGGCGAAGACCGCGCCCTAGAACCCTGCGGGGCGGCCGGCCGTGGGCGGGCGGCCCGGCTTGCGGGGCCGTACCGCCCGCGCGGGCGGCGGGCGGCGCTTCCGCCGCCGAGCCGCCGCGCGCGGGACCTACGCCACCGGGACCGTTCCCTTGGTGGACGGGGCCGGGTGGGGAGTCCGGGGCGGGGTGGCTCGCGTGCGCAGGCCGAAGGCCGTGATCACCGCTCCGGCCAGCACCATCGCCACCGGTACCGTCAGCGCCGCGCGGAACGCGTGCAGGGTGGACTCACGGGAACCGTCGCCCCCAGCCGCCACCAGGCCGTACACCGCCGTGACCGCCGAGATGCCGACCGCCGAGCCGAACTGCGTCGCGGTCGCCAGCAGTCCGCCCGCCAGGCCCTGCTCCTTCTCCTCGACGCCGTCCGTGGCAGCGATGGTGAGCGGCCCGTACGCCAGGGCGAACGCCGTGCCGGTCAGGAACAGGGTCGGCAGCATCGCGGCGTACGACCAGTCGAGCCCCAGCGGCAGGAACAGCGCGTACGACACGATCGCCAGCACGAAGCCGCCGGAGATCACCCGCGCGTTGCCGAACCGGTCGACCAGGCGCGGCGTCAGGGTCGGCGCGAGCACCGCGTCCACGCCCATGATCACCAGCGCCAGTGCCGTCTCCAGCGAGGACCAGCCGCGCAGCTCCTGGAGGTAGAGCGTGATCATGAACTGAAAGCCGAAGAAGGAGCCGACGAAGAGCAGCGCGCCCAGGTCCGCGCGGACCATCGCCGCCTTGCGCAGGATGCCGAGCCGTACGAGCGGAGCCGCCGACCGGCGCTCGATCACCACGAACGCGGCCACGAGCAGCAGCCCCGCCGCGACCGCGCCAACGGTGATCGGCCAGCCGTCCAGGCCGTGCTCCATCCGTACGATGCCGTACGCCGACAGCAGCATCGCCCCGGCGGCGGTGGCCGCCCCCGCGAGGTCGAAGGCGCCGCTCCGGCGGGCCGGCCGTTCTTCGGCCGGCAGCAGCCGCAGCGCCGCGAACAGGATGAGGCCGCCGAGCACGACCGGCGCGAAGAAGACCCAGCGCCAGCCGAGCTGCGTCAGCAGTCCGCCGATGACCAGGCCGAGCGAGAAGCCGCCGGCGGCCGTGCCGGCGAAGACGAGCAGGGCCTTGTTCCGCTGGGGACCCTCCTCGTACGAGGTGGTGATGATCGACATCGCGGCCGGCGTCATGAAGGCCGCCGCCACACCCGTCACGAAGCGGGCGACGACCAGCATCCAGCCCTCGGTCGCGAACCCGCCGAGCATCGAGAAGCCGAGGAAGACGGTGAGCCAGGTCAGGAACATGCGCCGCCTGCCCAGCAGGTCGGCCGCGCGGCCCCCGAGGAGCGTGAATCCGGCGTATCCGAGCACGTACGCGCTCATCAGCCAGGCCGCCGTGCCGGTCGGCAGCTCCAGGTCGGATCTGATGGACGGCACGGCCACCGACAGCATGGCCACGTCGATGCCTTCGAGGAAGATGGTGCCGCTGAGTACGAGCAGGAGTGCCCAGGCGCGTCGGGTCATGGGGTCGCCTCACGTCGAGTCGGTTATCGGGATGCCGGTCGGTTCTCTCTTGTAACCATTGGCATCCTGAGGCAGCATCAGGCGACATGGAAGAAGGCACTTTGAAGTCACCGAGTAACTGCGAAGTCACCGACTCCCAGGGGGCGTACGGCGACACCGACCCCTTCCAGTGGGACACCCGCGAGGACTGCGAGGTCCGCCAGATCCTCGACCGCGTCGCGGACAAGTGGTCGCTGCTCGTCATCGCGCTGCTGGACCGCCACGTACTGCGCTTCACCGAGCTGCGGCGCAAGATCGACGGCATCAGCCAGCGCATGCTGACGGTGACGCTGCGTCAGCTTGAGCGGGACGGGCTCGTCAAGCGCACGGTGCATCCGGTGGTTCCGCCGCGCGTGGAGTACGAACTCACGCCGCTGGGCGCGACGTTGCACACCACGATCCGCTCGCTCGTGACCTGGACCGAGGAGCACCAGAACGAGATCGCGGCGGCCCGCGCCGACTACGACGCCCGCGCGGCGGAGGAAGTGGAGCAGGCCCCGCGCGCTCCCGCCGCCGCCCGGTGAGATCCGCCGCGGCCTCTCCGTGACGGCGGGATCCGTCGGCGCCCGGCGCCCTCGGGTGAGGCGTCCCCACGGTTCAGCGCGTCAGTCTTCTCCCCCGGCGCGGGCCTGGCGGGCCCGGTGGGCGCGGGCCTTGCTGCGGTTGCCGCAGCGTTCCATCGCGCACCAGCGCCGGCGGCCGGGGCGTGAGGTGTCGACGAACAGCAGGTAGCAGTCGTGCGAGCCGCACTCGCGGACGCGATGGGCGTACGGTCCGGTGAACAGGTCGATCGCGTCGCGGGCCACCGTCGACAGCAGCCGGCCCCCGGTCGCGCCCGGCGCCCACTCGCGTACGGCTCCCACGCCCGCCGCCAGCCCGACCCGGGCGACCAGCGGCTCGTGCGCGGCCCGCTCGTTGACCACGTCGAGGTCCGGGGCGGCCAGGGCGCGGCCGTGGGCCCGGTCCCCGGCGAGCCGGTGGAGCGCGTCGCGCAGGGTGCGCGCGTCCGCGAGTTCGCCCTTGCTCACCGTCAGGTCGAGGCCGCCCGGCAACCGGCTGCTGCGTGCCCACCGCACCAGATCCGCCGGCTCGTGCAGCACCTCGTACCGGGCGAGCAGGCCGGGGCCGCCGGTCGGCAGGAGTTCGAGGCACAGGGCACCCGGGTCGAAGAGGTACGGACGCCCTTCGGGTGTACGCAGGGTGAGTCCGGGCGAGTCTGTTGCGGGCGCGATCACGTAACCACTATAACCAGTTAGCATGACACTGCACTGGAAGCTCGTCGTCGATGCCGCCGACCCGCACGCGCAGGCCGATTTCTGGGCCGCCACCCTCGGTTACGAGGTGGAGGACAACGACGCGCTCATCGCCCGCCTCCTCGACGCGGGCGCCGTGCCGCCGGCGATCGTGGTGGAGTCGCACGGCCGCCGCGCTTGGCGTGATCTGATCGCCGTCCGGCATCCGGACGACCCGCACGACGAGGACAGCGGCATGGGGCTCGGCCGCCGGATCCTCTTCCAGCGCGTACCGGAGCCGAAGACGGTCAAGAACCGGCTGCACATCGACGTGCACGCCGAACCCGGCACCCGCGACGCCGAGGTGGCCCGGCTGGAGGCGCTGGGCGCGGCCGTCGTCCGCCAGGTGCGGGAGCCCGGCGGCGAGTGGGTGGTCATGGCCGATCCCGAGGGCAACGAGTTCTGCGTCCAGTGACGCACCGCGCCGCGGCTGTACGCGCCGGCCATTATCCGCACCCTGTCCGCCGTCCGGCATCCGAACACCGGTGACCGGTTTCCGCTCTTGACGGAGAGTCAAACTCTCACTGAACATTCAGCACGCACAGCGCACGCACAGTCAGGCACAGCCCTGAGCACCACCAGCTCCAACGCCCCGCGCCGCCACCCGCGTCACGGGGCGTCTCGCACGTTCCGTCAGTCCCCGAACGGAATACCGGAGCCCCCACATGAACCTCTCCAGCACCTCCCGCCTCTCCCCTTCCAGACGCACCGCGGCCGTCGTCGCCCTGGCCCTCACCGGCCTGGTCGCCGCCACCGCTCCCACCGCGTCGGCCGCCCCGGCCGCCCCCGCGGCCGCGCTAGCGGCCCCCGACATACCCCTCGCCAACGTCAAGGCGCACCTCACCCAGCTCCAGTCGATAGCCACCGCCAACGGCGGCAACCGCGCCCACGGCCGCCCCGGCTACAAGGCGTCCGTCGACTACCTCAAGGCCAAGCTGGACGCGGCCGGATTCACCACGACCGTCACGACGTTCACCACCAGCGGCGCCACCGGCTACAACCTCATAGCCGACTGGCCGGGCGGCGACCCGAACCAGATCCTGATGGCCGGCGCGCACCTCGACTCGGTCTCGTCGGGCGCCGGCATCAACGACAACGGATCCGGCTCCGCCGCCGTCCTGGAGACCGCCCTAGCCGTCTCCCGCGCCCAGCTCAAGCCGACGAAGCACCTGCGTTTCGGCTGGTGGGGCGCGGAGGAGCTGGGCCTCGTCGGCTCCAAGGCGTACGTCAACAGCCTGCCGGCCACCGAGCGTTCGAAGTTCTCCGGCTACCTGAACTTCGACATGATCGGCTCGCCGAACCCCGGCTACTTCGTCTACGACGACGACCCGGCCATCGAGAAGACCTTCAAGGACTACTACGCGGGCCTCGGCGTCCCGACTGAGATCGAGACCGAGGGCGACGGCCGCTCCGACCACGCGAGCTTCAAGAACGTCGGCATACCGGTCGGCGGCCTCTTCACCGGCGCGAGCCGCACCAAGACCAGCGCCCAGGCGCAGAAGTGGGGCGGCACGGCGGGCACCGCGTTCGACCGCTGCTACCACTCGTCCTGCGACACCACGGCGAACATCAACGACACCGCCCTCGACCGCAACAGCGACGCGATCGCGCACGCCGTGTGGACCCTGGGGTCCGGCCCGGTCGTCCCGCCCGGCGACGCGTACGAGAACACCGCCGACGTCGCCGTGCCGGACAACGGCGCGGCCGTCACCTCGTCCGTCACCGTCGCCGGCCGTACGGGCAACGCCCCGGCCGCGCTCGGTGTCGGCGTCGACATCAAGCACACCTGGCGCGGTGACCTGGTCGTCGACCTCGTGGCGCCGGACGGGACGGCGTACCGGCTGAAGAACTCCAGCAGCAGCGACTCGGCCGACAACGTGATCGCCACCTACACGGTGGACGCGTCGAGCGAGGTGGCCAACGGCACCTGGAAGCTCAGGGTCCAGGACATCGCCGCGCAGGACACCGGCTACATCGACAGCTGGAAGCTCACCTTCTGATCGCCCGCACGGCCCGGCCCCGGCGGGGGCCGGGCCGCTTCACGCCGTGATGTCCTTCGTCGTGAAGCGCGCCCAGGCGGCGGAGCCGAACACGGCGGCGTACAGCGCCTGGAGCCCGAGGTTGTCCAGCACCTCGTCCCAGTACACCGGCTCGCGCAGCAGATCCGCGAAGGACAGCCAGTGGTGCGGGAAGAGGTACGGGTGGATCGCCGCAAGCTGCGGGATCGTGTCCAGGATCTGCACCGTGATCAGCAGCCCGACCGTCGTCGCCATCGCCGCGACCCCGCTGTTGGTGAGGGTCGAGACGAACAGGCCGATGGCCGCGAGCCCGGTCAGCGAGGCCGCCACCAGTGCCGCGATCAGCACGGCCCGCAGCAGGCCCTCGCCGAGGCCGATCCGCGTGCCGGAGATCGTCGTGACCTCGCCCAGCGGAAAGAGCAGGGCGGCGGTGGCCAGCGCCGACACGGCGACGACCAGGGTCGCGACCAGGCAGAAGACCAGCGTGGCCGCGTACTTCGCGAGCAGCAGCCGGGTACGTCCGGCCGGGGCGACCAGCAGATAGCGCAGCGTGCCCGCGTTCGCCTCGCCCGCCACCGCGTCGCCCGCGACGACGCCCACCGCCATCGGCAGGAAGACCGGCAGGGTCGCGGCGAGCGCCGCGAACACCAGGAAGAGACCGTTGTGGGTGATCTGGGAGAGGAAGGCGGGGCCGCCCCCCTCTCCGCCGCCCCCGCCGCCGGCCGGTGAACCGTCGCTCGTCTCGATCTTCACCGCGATGCCGATGAGCACGGGCACGGCGGCCAGCACCGCCAGCAGCGCGAGCGTCCGCCAGCGCCGGAAGGTGATCGTCAGCTCGGACCGGAAGAGGCCGAGGGTCCACAGCGGGCCGCGACCGCGCGGAGCGTCCGGCGGCCGGACCGTCGTCTCAGCCTTCGACATCGAAGCCCTCCCCGGTCAGCGCCACGAAGGCGTCCTCCAGCGAGGCGCGTTCGACACCGAACGCCCTCACGCGTACATCGGCGCGCACGAGCGCCGCGTTGAGGTCGGCCGGCTCCACGTCCCCCGGCGGCAGCTCCCCGGTGACCCGCCCCCGCGACACGGCCAGACCGGTCACGCCGTGCTCCTTGAGCACCCGGGCGGCGTCCTCCGGGTCCGGTGTGGTGACGGCGAGCCGCCCGCGGGCACCGGCCGCCAGCTCGTCGACGCTGCCCTGGACGACGAGCCGGCCACGGGCCATCACCGCCGCGTGCGTGCACACCTGCTCGATCTCGTCGAGCAGGTGCGAGGAGAGGAAGACCGTCGTGCCGTCCGCCGCCAGCTCCCGCACCAGGGAGCGGATCTCCCGCATGCCCTGCGGGTCGAGGCCGTTCGTCGGCTCGTCCAGCACGAGCAGCCGGCGCGGCTGGAGCAGCGCGGACGCGAGCCCCAGCCGCTGCTTCATGCCCAGCGAGTACGCCTTGGCCTTCTTGGCCCCCGCGGCCGTCAGGCCGACCCGGTCGAGCGCCGCCGCGACCCGGGCCCGGCGGGTGCGCGGGTCCGCCGTCGGGTCGGCCGAGTCGTAGCGGACGAGGTTGTCCCGCCCCGAAAGGAACCCGTACAGCGCAGGTCCCTCGATGAGCGCCCCCACCTGCGGCAGGACGCCCCGGGCGGCGCGGGGTACGGGGCGGCCGAGCAGTGTCGCCGTACCGGAGGTCGGTGCGATCAGGCCCATCAGCATGCGGATGGTGGTGGTCTTGCCCGAGCCGTTGGGCCCGAGGAAGCCGAAGACGCTGCCGGCGGGCACGCTCAGGTCGAGGCCGTCGACGGCGAGCTGCCCGCCGCGGAAGCGCTTCGTGAGCCCCCGCGTGTCGATCACGGTCTCACTGTCCACGGCGGGCGACTCCTCCGTCCCGGCTGTGCGCCGCTCCTGCTACTCGGCCTACTTGGCCACGTTCGCGGCCCGGACCAGCGTGTCCTGGGTGACCGCGCCGACGTAGACCTTGCCGTCGTCCGTCATCAGGGCGTTGACGAGACGGGTCTTGAAGACCGTGCCCGAGCCGAACTCGCCGGACACCTTGTCGCCGAGCGCGTCGAGGAACTCCTCGGCCTCCGGCGGCACCTCGCCCTTGCCGGGCGCCTTGAAGTCCTTCTCACCGCCGGGCGAGGAGATCTCGGCGACCGTGGTCCAGCCCTCGCCGATGACGTTGAGCCCCTCGAAGTCCTCCGGGCCCCCTTCGCCCTTGAGGTCCTTCTCGAAGTCCTTGCCGAAGTCCTTCTCGTGGCCCGCGGCCTCGTCGGCCTCGGTCACCTTCGCGCCCTTGGGCGGGCTGAAGTCGAAGGTGTCCGCGGCCGGCTTCGCGAAGTCGACCTTGGTGAAGCCCGCGTCGATCGCGGCCTTGCCGCCGCCGCTCGGCTGGAGCGTGAACTTGAGGGGCACTCCGTTCTCGGCGTCGACCGCGATCCGCACCGCCCCGATCGTCGAACCGGACTGCTTCGGCTTGATCAGGAGCTGGTACGCGTCCCGGCCGGCGACCTGCGCCGTGCCGTCGACCGTCACCGACGTGGTCTTGTCCGCGGCCTTCAGCGCCTCCTCGGCGAGCCCCTTGGGGGTCGTCGGAACGCCCTCGGGGAGCTTCTCGTGCCTGCCGGAGCCGTCCGACCCCTTGCCCGGGTCCTTGGCGCCGGCGGGCGCCTCGGCGTGGAACGCCTCGTTCGAGGCACTGTCGTACGCCCACACCTCACCGGCGTTGTGGATCAGGCTGTACTCCGCGGCCTCGTCCAGGACGGAAACCCGCTGCTTGTCGGGACCGTCGGCCGCCACCCTCAGGGTGTGCGTACCGGAGGCGAGTTCCATCAGCTTGGCCTGCGGGTCGGCCGACGAGCCCTCGCCGTCGCCCCCGCCCTTGGGCGCCAGGCTGTCCGCGAAGCCGCCGAGCGACGGGATGCCCAGGTCGGTGCTGATCTTCACGGTGCCGGAGAGCTGCTGTGTGTCCGAGGCCGCGATCTTCTCTATCAGCTGCTGTGCGGTGATCTCGGGCAGGTCCGGGTCGCCGGAATCGGCGAGCGCCGGGACGAGCCCGAAGGTCGCCGCCGCCACCCCCGCCACCGCGACCGGGACGATGTAGCGCGCGGCCTTGCGGCGTCCCGCGGTGAAGTCCCTGCCCTCGGTGGTCTGTGCGCTGTCGTTCGGTGCCATGTGTGCCCTACCTCCGTGGTCGGCGGCCGTCGTCCAGTTGCACTCGTCCACCCCGCGCCGCCATTCTCACCCGAATCGGTGGTGAGTGGTGCTTCTCATCTGACCAAAACAACGGCCCCGAAGCGTCAGACCCCGGGCTCGATCCATGTACTGCTCGGGGATGACATCGGGCGCCGGCGTCTCCCCCGCCAGAGAGCGATCACGACGGTTGCCCCTTGCATCCATTTCGCGCCGGGTCGGCGCTCAGCGCGGCAGGAACACGTAGTCCGCCTGATAGGGAACCGCCGCCCGCGCACCCGTCTCGCAGTCGCCGGCCGGCGCCGTGCCGCCGACCGTGTTCAGCCGCAGGATCTCGGCGGTCCGCGCCAGCAGCCCGTGCTTCGCACCGGCCTGCTCGGCCCGCAGGACGAGTTCCGGGATGTTGCCGTCGCCGTTCGGGGTCCTGCTGACGACCGAGCCGGTGACCGCGCTGCCGTCGGGCGCGATCCACTGCGGCGTACCGGAGTTCGGCCGTACGAAGGAGTGGGCGATGCCTCCGGCGAGTACGGCCCGTACGTCCCGCTGCCGGAACGCGCGCCGGCCGTCCGGCCCCTCCTCGCATCCGTAGATCTGCTCGCCCTTGAGCACCGGGGCCGAGAAGGCGCGGAGCGCGCGGCCGGTGTCGAAGCCGCCGGCGACCGCGTGGAACTGGCCGCGCACCGCGCCGCCGGGGAATTCGGCGGTGTGCAGGTTGGCGTAGAAACCCGTGGGGGCGGTCTCGAACGCGGTGAGCAGCGCGGCGTCCGCGACCTTGACGGCACCGGTCGCGGTCCGCCACTCACCGTGGCGGGCGGCTTCGGCCCGGCCCTGCCCCACGCCCCGGCCCTCGCGCACGCCGAGCTGCTCGGTGAGGTCGATCTTCATGCCGCCGTTGACGCCCCTGGCGCCCTGGTGGATGTGCAGCGCGGTGGGTCTGCCGGTGCCGCGCCACTTCACGGCGAACGACACCGTGCCGCCCTTGATCTTGACGAACTCCAGCGCGACGCCGTCCTTGTCACCGGCGGCGGGGCCACCGGTGACCGGCACCTCGTTGGCGCCGTTCAGGGCGGCCACGAAGTACGACGCTCCGCTCTCCGCGCCGCCCCGCGCGGACGGCCCCGCGCCGCCGGCGGCGGCGGGGCTCGCGGCGAGCGCGAGGCCCGCCACCGCGACCGCGACGGTGCTGATGAGGACGCCGCGACGACCGCCGGCCGTCGCCGTACCCGTTCCGTTCATGACCGGATCTCCCCGTGCCAGTGCCGCCGCCCGTGCGCCGGCTTCACTGCATGGATACGGAGAGAATCCGGTCGCGGACTCACAGCGACCGTGTGACGCGCGTCACACGGCGTGCGCTATCCGGCGCGGTGCACGACGGCGTCGCACAGCTCCTCGAGAGCCGCCTTCGCGTAGCACTCGGGAAGCGGCGCGAGCACGGCCCTGGCGTCCTCGGCGTACCGGATGGTGTCGCGCCGCGCCTGCTCGAGGGCCGGGTGGGCGCGCAGCCGCCGCAGCACCTCGGTGAGCCTGGCGTCGTCCGACAGGTCGCCGTCCAGCAGCTCGCACAGCTCCACGTCCTCGGGACGCCCGTGCTCGGCCGCCTGCGCGCGCAGCAGCAGGACCGGAAGCGTGGGGATGCCCTCGCGCAGGTCCGTGCCGGGCGTCTTGCCTGACTCGTGGCTGTCGCTGGCGATGTCGAGTACGTCGTCGGCCAGCTGGAAGGCGGTGCCGAGGCGCTCGCCGTACTGGGTGAGGATGTCGACGACGCGCTCGTCGGCGCCGGCCATTATGGCGCCGAAGCGCCCCGAGACGGCGATCAGCGAACCCGTCTTGCCCGCGATGACGTCCAGGTAGTGCCCGACGGGGTCCTGGCCCTCGCGCGGTCCGGCCGTCTCCAGGATCTGGCCGGTGACCAGGCGCTCGAACGCGTCGGCCTGGATCCGTACGGCCTCGGGACCGAGGTCCGCCAGGATGCGCGAAGCGCGGGCGAAGAGGAAGTCGCCGGTCAGGACCGCGACCGAGTTGCCCCAGCGGGCGTTGGCGCTGGGCACCCCGCGGCGTACGTCCGCCTCATCCATCACGTCGTCGTGGTACAGCGTCGCCAGATGCGTCAGCTCGACGACGACGGCGGAGGGCACGATGCCCGGCGCGTGGGGGTCACCGAACTGCGCGGCCAGCATGACCAGCAGCGGCCGGAACCGCTTGCCCCCGGCCCGTACCAGGTGCTGGGCGGCCTCCGTGATGAAGGAAACCTCGCTCTTGGTAGCGTCGAGCAGTCCTTCCTCGACAGCTGCCAATCCGGTCTGGACATCGGTCTCAAGAGCCTGGTCCCGCACGCTCAGTCCGAACGGCCCGACGACGGTCACGAGGGTCACTCCTGTCTGCTGACGATCACACGGATTGTCGATGTGTCGCTGTCTTCACTCAAGTCAGCCTATCCGGTCGCCTTTCGATCACAGTGAGCGCCTTCCCGTCGCCCGGAGCACAGTCCGATGGGCACCGGTATCTTCCGCTCTCACCTGATACGCACGGGAGTGGGCGCATTGCCGCGCGCCCGTGTCCGAGCCGCCTTCGCGCCCCCGGCGGAGCCGCCCGGCCGCGCGTCCGCCGCCCGCTCCGGACCTTCCCCCACCCCAACCCCGACCGAGCCCGTACGGACACGCCCTCGGGACGGGGGGGCTGCGCGGCGGGGGCGGGGGGGCGGCCGGGCGCGTACGGACATGCCCTCGGGACGCCTCGCCGCCTGGGGGGCTCGGTGTGCCGCACTGCGGCGCGTCGCGCGTGGCGCGCAGGCGCGCTTCGGCCGTGAGTGCCGCCACCTCGGCGGACGTGCCGGGCGGCCACCGGCGAGGGCACGCCGTACGTTCCGCACAGCTCGCACGGTCCTGCCGTGCCGCCGCGGCCGGGGGGCCGGGAGAGGACCGGCGCGCGCGTCCTGGCGCCGGCGACCGGCACCGCCGCCTCTTTGTCCGTGGGCACCGGAACGGCCGGCCGGCGGCTCCGGAGGCCGAGCCCGGAGCCGAGCCGGAGGCCGGTCCGGCAGCAGCTCCCGGCGATCCGCTCGGGCTCCTCCGCACCGATGGCCGACCGGACGACGCCGAGCCGGAATTCCCCACTCCAGCAAGGCCCTTTCGGACATTGCACACTCTTCAGGCACTGCCGTCCCAGGCGACTCCCACGTAACGTGTTGTCCTCCACGACCTGGAAAGCGAGGCAGCACCGATGCCCGAGCACAGCCCGCTCGACCTGGCCGAAGGCGACCTCTTCGGCCCGCACAACCTCCCCTACGGCGTCTTCTCCACCGCGGACGAGCCCGAGCGCCGCCGGGTCGGTGTGCGGATCGGCGGCCATGTGCTGGACGCGGGGGCGGCGGCGCTCACCCTGGGCTCCCCGTACGCCGCGCTGCTCGCCCAGCCGACGCTCAACCCGCTGCTCGCCGCGGGACGTACCGCCTGGCGGGACGTGCGCCGGGCCCTCACCGCGTGGGTCACGAGCCCCGCGCACCGGGCCGACATCGAGCCGCTGCTGCACCCGGTCGCCGAGGTCACGCTGCACCTGCCCTACGACGTCGCCGACTACGTCGACTTCTACGCGAGCGAGCACCACGCCACGAACGTCGGCAGGATCTTCCGCCCCGACGGTGACGCGCTGACCCCCAACTGGAAGCACCTGCCGATCGGTTACCACGGCCGGGCCGGCACGGTCGTCGTGTCCGGTACGGACGTGGTGCGCCCCAGCGGCCAGCGCAAGGCGCCGACGGACCCGGCGCCGGTCTTCGGCCCCTCGGTCAAGCTGGACATCGAGGCGGAGGTCGGCTTCGTGGTCGGCACCCCGTCCACGCACGGCACGCCGGTCCCCCTCGCGGACTTCCGGGAGCACGTCTTCGGCCTGTTCCTCCTCAACGACTGGTCGGCGCGGGACATCCAGGCATGGGAGTACGTGCCGCTCGGGCCCTTCCTCGGCAAGTCCTTCGCCACCTCCGTCTCGGCCTGGGTGACCCCGCTGGAAGCGCTGGAAGCGGCCCATACGGCTCCGCCGGCCCGCGACTTCCCCCTTCTCCCCTACCTCGACGACAGCGACGAGGAGGAGCCGGGCGGTTACGACGTCCGCATCGAGGTGAAGATCAACGGGGAGGTGGTCTCCGCTCCCCCGTTCTCCACGATGTACTGGACCGCCGCGCAGCAGCTCGCCCAGATGACGGTGAACGGTGCCTCGCTGCGGACGGGCGACCTCTACGGTTCGGGCACGGTCAGCGGCCCCGAGGTGAATCAGCGGGGTTCGCTCCTCGAACTCACCTGGAACGGGCGGGACCCCATCGAACTCGCCACGGGCAAGCGCACGTTCCTGGAGGACGGCGACGAGGTGACGATGACGGCGTGGGCGCCGGGCCCGCACGGGACGAGGGTCGGCCTGGGCGAGGTCACTGGGCGGATCGTTCCGGCATCGGAGTGACGGATTGAGCGAGCCTCCCCCGTACACACGAACGGGGGAGCCGCTCGCGAGCACCCGCCGTACGCTGGACGGACCCGCCAGACTCCGTCCCGTGGGAGCACTGATGAGCGTCGTACCCGAGGACCCGGAGCCCACGTGGCCGGTCCCGCCCCCGGGCGGCTGGACCGCCGACGACCCGGACCGGCTTCCGAATCTGCCTCCGCACACGGAGCTGATCGACGGGAGCCTCGTCTTCGGGAGTCCACAGACCCTCTTTCACTCGCGGGCGGTCGACTTCTTCAACTGGCAACTTCAGTCCGTCGCCCCGCCGGAGCTGGAGGTGGTGCGCGAGTTCACCATCGACATCGACCGCTACAACCGGCCCGAGCCCGACGTGATCGTCGTGAACGGGGACGTCGTCGAGGACCCGGAGCAGACCCGGTTCCCCGCCGGGTCGGTGCGGCTGGCGATCGAGGTCGTCTCCCCCGAGTCCAGGTCGCGGGACCGTGAGACCAAACCGGTGAAGTACGCGCGCGCCAGGATCCCGCACTTCTGGCGGGTCGAGAACAACGGCGGCCACGCCGTCGTCTACGTCTTCGAGCTGAAGCCGAGCACCGGGGCCTACACGAGCACCGGGATCTTCCACGACCGCATGAAGGTGTCGGTCCCGTTCGCCGTCGATCTCGACCTCAGCCGCATCACCCCTCGCCGGAAGGCCGGCGGCCGGCAGTAGGACGGGCTGGGCCCGCCGGGCCCAGCTCCTCCCCGCCACCGGCGCCCACCGCTACTCGGGGGGCTCCGTGTCCCACTCGGGCTCCGCGTCCCAGTCCCAGTCCGCCGCCCCGCCGTCCGCACCCGCCGGCGCCGAGGCCGCCGCTCCTGCCGGGGCCGCCGGCCCGGCCGGCCCTTCGGAAGCCGCCCCGGCCACGGGACCCGCCGGGGCCACCCGCGCCGCCCCGGCCTCCGCGTCCCCCGCCGCCGCTCCGCCCAGCGACGCCAGGACCCCCAGCACACCCTCGCCGTACGTGGCCAGCTTCTTCTCGCCGAGGCCCGCGACTCCTCCCAGCTCGGCCACCGAACCCGGCCGCACCGTCGCGATCTCCCGCAGCGTCGCGTCGTGGAAGATCACGTACGCCGGTACGCCCAGCTCCCGCGCCTGCTCCGCCCGCCACGCGCGCAGCGCCTCGAAGACCGGCAGCGCCTCCGCCGGCAGGTCCGCGTTGGCGGCGGCCGCCTTCGCCTTGCGCTCGCCCTTCGCGGCCCGGGCGGCCGGCACCGGCTTCGCCTCCTTGCGCAAGCGCACCTCCCGCTCCCGGCCGAGTACGGACGCGCTGGCGTCGGTCATGACCAGCGTGCCGTACTCCCCCTCGACCGCCAGCAGGCCCTGCGCCAGCAACTGTCGCACCACTCCCCGCCATTCGACCTCGGTCAGCTCCTCGCCGATGCCGAAGACCGACAGCTGGTCGTGGTCGAACTGGATCACCTTGGCGGTCCTGCGGCCAAGCAGGATGTCGATGATCTGGCCCGCCCCGAACTTCTGCCTCCGCTCCCGCTGCAACCGCACCACCGTCGAGAGCACCTTCTGCGCCGGCACCGTGCCGTCCCACGTCTCGGGCGGGGTCAGGCAGGTGTCGCAGTTGCCGCAGGACGGCGCGGCGGGGTCCTGCCCGAAGTAGGCCAGGAGCTGCGCCCGCCGGCACTGCGCGGTCTCGCAGAGCGCCAGCATCGCGTCCAGGTGCGACGCCGCGCGCCGCCGGAACGCCTCGTCGCCCTCCCCGCCCTGGATCATCTTGCGCTGCTGCACCACGTCCTGGAGGCCGTACGCCATCCACGCCGTCGACGGCAGCCCGTCACGGCCGGCGCGGCCCGTCTCCTGGTAGTAGCCCTCGACCGACTTCGGCAGGTCGAGGTGCGCGACGAACCGCACGTCCGGCTTGTCGATCCCCATGCCGAACGCGATGGTCGCGACGACGACCAGGCCCTCCTCGCGCAGGAACCGGGACTGGTGCGCCGCGCGCGTCCCCGCGTCGAGCCCCGCGTGGTACGGCACCGCGTCGATGCCGTTGCGGCACAGGAACTCCGCCGTCTTGTCGACCGAGTTGCGCGAAAGGCAGTAGACGATGCCCGCGTCCCCCGCGTGCTCCTCACGCAGGAACGACAGCAACTGCTTCTTCGGGTCCGACTTGCCGACGATGCGGTACTGGATGTTGGGGCGGTCGAAGCTGGCCACGAAGTGCCGTGCCTCGGGCATCCCCAGCCGCTGCGTGATCTCCCGGTGCGTGGCGTGGGTCGCCGTCGCCGTGAGCGCGATCCTCGGCACCTCGGGCCACCGCTCGCCCAGCACCGACAGGCTCAGGTAGTCCGGCCGGAAGTCGTGGCCCCACTGGGCCACGCAGTGCGCCTCGTCGATGGCGAAGACGGAGATCTTGGCCCGGGACAACAGGTCCAGCGTCGCGTCCAGCCGCAGTCGCTCGGGCGCCAGGTAGAGCAGGTCCAGCTCCCCGGCCAGGAACTCCGCCTCCATCGCGCGCCGCTCGCCGAAGTCCTGCGTGGAGTTGATGAACCCGGCCCGCACGCCGAGCGCCCGCAGCGCGTCGACCTGGTCCTGCATCAGCGCGATGAGGGGCGAGATCACGATGCCCGTACCGGGCCTGACCAGCGCCGGAATCTGGTAGCAGAGCGACTTTCCGCCGCCGGTCGGCATCAGCACGACGGCGTCCCCGCCGGCCACGACGTGCTCGATGACCGCGGCCTGCTCGCCGCGGAACGCGTCGTACCCGAAGACCCGGTGCAGCGTCTGAAGGGCGTCGCTCCGCGTCACCTCACCGGCCTCGACCATGCCACCTGTCCCGTCCATCGCTCTGTCCCCCGTACGTACCGTGCCCGGCTCCCCACGATAGGGGCACCCACTGACACCACCGCCCAAAAGCTGCCGCCCGGCACCCCTTCGAGGAGGGGCGCCGGGCGGCGATCATGCCCGTACGGGCCGTGGCGGGCCTCAGCGGACGAAGACTCCCGCCTGGCCGGCCAGGTCGAGGAAGTACTGGGGCGCGACACCGAGCACCAGCGTCACCGCGACGCCCACCCCGATCGCCGTCGTCGTCAGCGCCGAGGGCACGGCGACCGTCGGGCCGTCCGCCTTCGGCTCGCTGAAGAACATCAGGACGATCACCCGGATGTAGAAGAACGCGGCGATCGCGGAGGAGATCACACCGACCACGACCAGCGCCCCGGCGCCGCCCTCGGCCGCCGCCTTGAACACCGCGAACTTGCCGGCGAAGCCGGACGTCAGCGGAATCCCGGCGAAGGCCAGCAGGAACACCGCGAAGACCGCGGCCACCAGCGGCGAGCGCCGCCCCAGCCCCGCCCACTTCGACAGGTGCGTCGCCTCGCCGCCCGCGTCCCGCACCAGCGTGACCACCGCGAACGCGCCGATCGTCACGAAGGAGTACGCCAGCAGGTAGAAGAGGACGGAGGAGATGCCCTCGGGCCTGGTGGCGATCACACCGGCCAGGATGAACCCGGCGTGCGCGATCGACGAGTACGCCAGGAGCCGCTTGATGTCGGTCTGGGTGATCGCGACGATCGCGCCGCCCAGCATGGTGACGATCGCGACGGCCCACATCACCGGCCGCCAGTCCCAGCGCAGGCCCGGCAGCACGACGTAGAGCAGCCGCAGCATGGCGCCGAAGGCGGCGACCTTGGTCGCGGCGGCCATGAACCCGGTGACCGGTGTGGGAGCGCCCTGGTAGACGTCCGGGGTCCACATGTGGAAGGGGACCGCGCCGACCTTGAAGAGCAGCCCCGTCAGGATCATCGCCCCGCCGATCAGCAGCAGGGCGTCGTTGCCCATGGTGTCGGCGAGCGCCGGGTCGATCTGCTTGACCGTCCCGTCGACGACGCTCGCGATCCGGGCGTACGACACCGAGCCCGCGTACCCGTACATCAGCGCGATGCCGAAGAGCAGGAACGCCGACGAGAAGGCTCCCAGCAGGAAGTACTTCACCGCCGCCTCCTGCGACATCAGCCGCTTGCGGCGGGCGACGGCGCACAGCAGGTACAGCGGGAGGGAGAAGACCTCCAGCGCCACGAACAGCGTCAGCAGGTCGTTGGCCGCCGGGAACACGAGCATTCCGGCGACCGCGAACATCATGAGCGGGAACACCTCGGTGGTGGTGAACCCGGCCTTGACCGCCGCCTTCTCACTGTCGCTGCCCGGCACGGACGCGGCCTGCGCGGCGAACGAGTCGACGCGGCTGCCGTGCGCGTCCGGGTCGAGCCTGCGTTCGGCGAAGGTGAAGACGGCGACCAGCGACGCCAGCAGGATCGTGCCCTGGAGGAAGAGCGCCGGGCCGTCGACCGCGATGGCGCCCTCCGCCGCGATCTGGGCCTTCGTGGTGCCGTACCCGCCGGCCGCGAGCGCGACGACGGCCGCGAAGGCGGCGGCGACGGCCACGACCGACAGGAAGAGCTGTGCGTAGTACCGCGCCCTGCGCGGCACGAACGCCTCGACGAGTACGCCAAGAACGGCCGCGCCCACGACGATGAGCGTCGGCGACAGCTGCGCGTACTCGATGTGCGGGGCCGTGAAACCGCCCTCGGCGCCGGGCGCCGCGACCGTCGTCCACAGGCTGTGGACATCTGATGCGCTCACTTGGCCGCCTCCGCCTCAATCTCGGGGGTGGGGTCCGTCTTCCGGACGTCGTTCATGGTGTGCTGCACGGCCGGGTTCACGATGTCCGTCAACGGCTTGGGGAAGACGCCGAGGAGCAGCAGCAGCGCGATCAGCGGGGCGACGACCACCAGCTCACGGGCCTTGAGGTCGGGCATGGCCCGCACCTCGGCCCTGACCGGTCCGGTCATCGTCCGCTGGTACAGGACCAGCGTGTAGAGCGCGGCGAGGACGATGCCGAGGGTGGCGACGATCCCGGCCGCCGGGTACGCCGCGAACGCGCCGACCAGGACCAGGAACTCGCTGACGAACGGCGCCAGCCCCGGCAGCGACAGCGTCGCCAGGCTGCCGACCAGGAACGTCCCGGCCAGCACCGGGGCGACCTTCTGCACACCGCCGTAGTCCGCGATGAGCCGCGACCCGCGCCGGGTGATGAGGAAGCCGGCCACCAGCATGAGCGCGGCGGTCGAGATGCCGTGGTTGACCATGTAGAGCGTCGCGCCCGACTGGCCCTGGCTCGTCATCGCGAAGATGCCGAGGACGATGAAGCCGAAGTGCGAGATCGACGCGTACGCGATCAGGCGCTTGATGTCGCGCTGGCCGACCGCGAGCAGCGCGCCGTAGATGATGCTGACCAGCGCCAGCACGATGATCACGGGCGTGGCCCACTTGCTGGCCTCCGGGAAGAGCTGGAGGCAGAAGCGCAGCATCGCGAAGGTGCCGACCTTGTCGACGACCGCCGTGATCAGCACGGCGACCGGGGCGGTCGCCTCGCCCATGGCGTTGGGCAGCCAGGTGTGCAGCGGCCACAGCGGCGCCTTCACGGCGAAGGCGAAGAAGAAGCCCAGGAACAGCAGCCGCTCCGTGTTGGTCGCCATCTCCAGGTCGCCGCTCGCGCGCGCCTCGACGATCTCCTGGAGCGAGAAGCTGCCGGCGACGACGTAGAGGCCGACGACGGCGGCAAGCATGATCAGCCCGCCGGCCAGGTTGTAGAGGAGGAACTTGACGGCGGCGTACGAACGCTGGGTGGCCGCCGCCCCGTCGGTGCCCGCGTGCGCCCGGTCCCCGAAGCCGCCGATGAGGAAGTACATCGGGATGAGCATGGCTTCGAAGAAGATGTAGAAGAGGAAGACGTCGGTGGCCTCGAAGGAGAGGACCACCATCGCCTCGACCATCAGGATCAGCGCGAAGAAGCCCTGGGTGGGACGCCAGCGCGAGCTCTTGGTCTCCAGGGGGTCGGCGTCGTGCCAGCCCGCCAGGATGATGAAGGGAATGAGCAGCGCCGTTAGCGCGATCAGCGCGACGGCGATGCCGTCCACGCCCAGCTCGTACCTGACTCCGAAGTCGGGGATCCAGGCGTGCGATTCGGTGAGCTGGTAGCGGTCGCCGCCCGGCTCGAAGCGGACGACCACGAGGGCCGCCAGGACGAGCGTCGCCAGCGAGACGAGCAGCGCCAGCCACTTGGCGGCCGTGCGGCGTCCGGCGGGCACGGCGGCGGTCAGGACCGCGCCGACCGCCGGGAGTGCCGCCGTGACCGTCAGAAGGGGAAAGGACATCGTGATCAGACCGCCCTCATCAGCAGGGTCACGGCGATGAGGATCGCCGTACCGCCGAACATCGAGACCGCGTACGAGCGGGCGTAGCCGTTCTGGAGCTTGCGCAGCCGGCCGGAGAGCCCGCCGACCGAGGCCGCCGTTCCGTTGACCACTCCGTCGACCAGGGTGTGGTCGACGTACACCAGCGAGCGGGTGAGGTGCTCGCCGCCGCGGACCAGTACGACGTGGTTGAAGTCGTCCTGGAGCAGGTCGCGCCGGGCGGCGCGGGTCAGCAGGGAGCCGCGCGGGGCGACGACCGGCACGGGACCCCGGCCGTACTGGAGGTACGCGACGGCGACGCCGGCCAGCAGGACGGCGACCGTCAGGCCGGTGATGACCGGAACGCTGATCGGCGGGTGCGGGTGCTCGAACTTCGTCACCGGCTCCAGCCAGTTCACGAACCGGTCGCCGATGCTGAAGAACCCGCCCGCGAAGACCGACCCGAAGGCGAGCACGATCATGGGGATCGTCATCGACTTCGGAGACTCGTGCGGGTGCGGCATCTCACCGGGCGTCACGCCGGCGCCGGGCTCGACGTCGGCCGCCTTGTCCGGGTCGGGGGCGGGCTGCCACCGCTTCTCGCCGAAGAACGTCAGGATCATCACGCGCGTCATGTAGTACGCCGTGATGCCCGCGCCCAGGAGCGTGACCGTGCCGAGGATCCAGCCCTGCGCGCCGCCCGAGGCGAAGGCCGCCTCGATGATCTTGTCCTTGGAGAAGAAGCCGGACAGGCCCGGGAAGCCGATGATCGCGAGATAGCCGAGGCCGAACGTCACGAAGGTCACCGGCATGTACGTCCGCAGGCCGCCGTACTTCCTCATGTCGACCTCGTCGTTCATGCCGTGCATGACCGATCCGGCGCCGAGGAAGAGACCGGCCTTGAAGAAGCCGTGGGTCACCAGGTGCATGATCGCGAAGGCGTAGCCGACGGGGCCGAGCCCCGCCGCGAGGATCATGTAGCCGATCTGCGACATCGTGGAGCCGGCCAGCGCCTTCTTGATGTCGTCCTTCGCGCAACCGACGATCGCACCGAAGAGGAGCGTGACCGCGCCGACCGTCACGACGGCGGTCTGCGCGTCGGGGGCGGCGTCGAAGATCGCACCGGACCGGGTGATGAGGTAGACGCCGGCCGTCACCATGGTGGCAGCGTGGATGAGGGCCGAGACCGGGGTCGGGCCCTCCATCGCGTCGCCGAGCCAGGACTGGAGCGGCACCTGGGCCGACTTGCCGCAGGCGGCCAGCAGCAGCATCAGACCGATGGCCGTCGCCGTGCCCTCGGTCGCGTCCCCGGCCGCCCCGAGGACCGGCCCGAAGGCGAAGGTCCCGAAGGTCGTGAACATCAGCATGATGGCGATGGACAGCCCGATGTCACCGACGCGGTTGACGATGAACGCCTTCTTGGCCGCCGTCGCCGCGCTCGGCTTGTGCTGCCAGAAGCCGATGAGCAGGTACGACGCCAGGCCGACGCCCTCCCACCCGAAGTACAGCAGCAGGTAGTTGTCGGCGAGGACCAGCAGGAGCATCGCCGCGAGGAAGAGGTTCAGGTAGCCGAAGAAGCGGCGACGCCGTTCGTCGTGCTCCATGTAGCCGATCGAATAGAGATGGATCAGCGTGCCGACCCCGGTGATCAGCAGCACGAACGTCATCGACAACTGGTCGAGCTGGAACGCGATGTCCCCCTGGAAGCCCTCCACGGGGACCCAGCTGTAGAGGTGCTGGCGCATGGTCCGCGCATCCGCGTCGTACCCGAGCATCGCGCCGAACAGCACCAGGCCGAGTACGAACGAGGCCGCCGCGAGCAGCGTGCCGATCCAGTGGCCGGCACGGTCGAGCCGCCGCCCGCCGCACAGCAGGACCGCCGCTCCGAGCAAAGGCGCCGCTACGAGCAGCGCAATCAAGTTCTCCACGATTCTTGCGACCCCTTACAGCTTCATCAGGCTGGCGTCGTCGACCGAGGCCGAGTGGCGGGACCGGAACAGCGACACGATGATCGCGAGACCCACCACCACCTCGGCGGCGGCGACCACCATCGTGAAGAACGCGATGATCTGGCCGTCGAGATTGCCGTGCATGCGGGAGAAGGCGACGAACGCGAGGTTGCAGGCGTTGAGCATCAGCTCGACGCACATGAAGACGACGATCGCGTTCCGCCGGATCAGGACACCCGCCGCACCGATGGTGAACAACAGCGCGGCGAGGTAGAGGTAGTTGACCGGATTCACTGGGAGACCTCCGATTCGTCCTGGTCACGACCGGCCCCACGGCTCGCCTCGCGGTCGGCCCCGGGACTCGCCCCGGGGTCCGCCCCGCGGCCGAGCCGCTCCTCGGCGCGCTGCTCCAGCGCCTTGAGGTCCGCCATCGCCTCCCGCGACACGTCGCGGACCTGACCGCGCCCGCGCAGGGTCCTGTTGACCGTGAGCTCGGAGGGCGTGCCGTCCGGCAGCAGGCCGGCGATGTCCACCGCGTTGTGCCGGGCGTACACGCCGGGTGCGGGCAGGGGCGGCAGGTGCTTGCCGCGTACGCGTTCCTGGGACAGCTCCCGCTGCGTCTTCGCCCGCTCGGTGCGCTCCCGGTGCGTGAGCACCATCGCGCCGACGGTCGCCGTGATGAGCAGGGCGCCGGTGAGCTCGAAGGCGAAGACGTACTTGGTGAAGATGAGCTCGGCGAGGCCCTCGACGTTGCCCCCGGCGGCGGCGTTGGCCCGGCCGAGTCCGTTGAAGGTGCTCAGCGATGCCTGCCCGATGCCGGCGATCAGCAGGATGCCGAAGCCGAGACCGCAGCCGGCGGCGAGCCAGCGCTGGCCCTTGAGCGTCTCCTTCAGGGAGTCGGCGGCCGTGACGCCGACCAGCATGACGACGAAGAGGAACAGCATCATGATCGCGCCGGTGTAGACGACGATCTGGACGACGCCGAGGAAGTACGCGCCGTTGGCGAGGTAGAAGACGGCCAGGACGATCATGGTCCCGGCCAGGCACAGCGCGCTGTGCACCGCCTTCTTCATCAGGACGGTGCACAGGGCGCCGACGACGGCGACCGTGCCGAGCACCCAGAACTGCACGGCCTCGCCCGTCGAAGTGGCGGAGGCGGCGAAAGCGTTCATCCCCCGACCACCTTCTCCGTCGTGGGCTCGCCCTCGCCGAAGGTCGACGCGGCCTCCTGGGGCCGCTCGCCGTTGCTCAGCGCCACCTGCCGCTGCGTGCCCGGCGCGGCCTCGGTGACCAGGCCCCGGTAGTAGTCCTGCTCGTCCATGCCGGGGAAGACCGAGTGCGGCGCCTCGACCATGCCCTCCTCCAGGCCGGCGAGCAGTTGCTCCTTGGTGTAGATGAGCGACTCACGGCTGCTGTCGGCCAGTTCGAACTCGTTGGTCATCGTCAGCGCGCGGGTGGGGCACGCCTCGATGCACAGACCGCACAGGATGCAGCGGGCGTAGTTGATCTGGTAGACGCGGCCGTAGCGCTCGCCCGGGGAGTAACGCTCCTCCTCGGTGTTCTCCGCGCCCTCCACGTAGATCGCGTCGGCCGGACAGGCCCAGGCGCACAGCTCGCACCCGACGCACTTCTCCAGCCCGTCCGGGTGGCGGTTGAGCTGGTGCCGGCCGTGGAAGCGCGGCGCCGTCGTCTTCTGCTGCTCCGGGTACTGCTCGGTCAGCCGCTTCTTGAACATGGCCTTGAAGGTCACGCCGAAGCCGGCCACCGGATTCTGCCAGGGCGTCCGGGGGGCTTCCCCCGGATTCGAGGTGTCAGGCATCGTCGGCCTCCTTACCGTCACTCATAGTGTCCGGCCCACCACTGACAATGAGCTCGCGCTCGTGGCGCGGCCGCCTGCGGGGCACCGGTGGCAACTCCTGCCCGGGCAGCGGAGGCACCGGGAATCCGCCCGCCATCGGGTCGAACGCGGGGGGTTCCGCCCCGTCCTTCGCGGCCTGCTGCCGCTCCTTCTTGTCGCGGAAGACGTCCGCGACGAAGGACAGGAGCAGGACCGCGACGATCGCCCCGGCGACGTACAGCACGATGTTCTGGAATTCCATGTTCTCGTTGCGCATCGCGCGCACCGTGGCGACCAGCATCAGCCAGACCACCGAGACCGGGATCAGGACCTTCCAGCCCAGCTTCATCAGCTGGTCGTAGCGCACGCGGGGAAGCGTGCCGCGCAGCCAGATGAAGAAGAAGAGGAGCAGCTGGACCTTGACGACGAACCAGAGCATCGGCCACCAGCCGTGGTTCGCGCCCTCCCAGAACGTGCTGACCGGGTACGGGGCCCGCCAGCCGCCCAGGAAGAGGGTGACCGAGACCGCCGAGACGGTGACCATGTTGACGTACTCCGCCAGCATGAACAGCGCGAACTTGATCGACGAGTACTCGGTGTTGAAGCCGCCGACCAGGTCGCCCTCGGACTCCGGCATGTCGAACGGGGCGCGGTTCGTCTCGCCCACCATCGTGACGACGTAGATGATGAAGGACACCGGCAGCAGGACGATGAACCAGCGGTCGTGCTGCGCCTCCACGATCGCCGAGGTCGACATCGACCCGGAGTAGAGGAACACCGAGGCGAAGGCCGCGCCCATGGCGATCTCGTACGAGATCATCTGCGCGCAGGAGCGCAGACCGCCGAGCAGCGGGTACGTCGAGCCGGACGACCAGCCCGCGAGGACGATGCCGTAGATGCCGACGGAGGCGACCGCGAGGATGTAGAGCATCGCGATCGGCAGGTCCGTCAGCTGCATCGTGGTGCGCTGTCCGAAGATCGAGACCTCGTTGCCGGCCGGGCCGAACGGGATGACCGCGATCGCCATGAAGGCCGGGATCGCCGCGACGATCGGAGCGAGGACGTAGACCACCTTGTCCGCCCGCTTGACGTTCACGTCCTCCTTGAGCATCAGCTTGACGCCGTCCGCCAGGGACTGGAGGAGACCCCACGGACCGTGCCGGTTGGGGCCGATGCGCAGCTGCATCCAGGCGACGACCTTGCGCTCCCACACGATGGAGAACAGCACGGTGATCATCAGGAAGGCGAAGCAGAAGACGGCCTTGACCACGACGAGCCACCACGGGTCGCGCCCGAACATGGACAGGTCCTCGGCCGCGAGAAGCATCGTGTTCACGCGAGCACCTCCGGTACGTCGGTGGCGGAGGCGGCCGCCGGGCCGATGCGGACGACCTGTCCGGGGACCGCGCCGGTGTCGGTGGCGACGCCGCCGCCCGCCGAGTTCAGCGGCAGCCACACCACGCGGTCGGGCATCGCCGTGACCTGGAGCGGAAGTTCGACGGTTCCGGCGGGTCCGGTGACGGCGAGCAGGTCGCCGTCCTTGACGCCGGTGCCGGCCGCGGTGGTGGCGGAGAGCCGGGCGACGGCCGCGTGGCGGGTGCCCGCGAGCGCCTCGTCGCCGTCCTGGAGCCGGCCCTGGTCGAGCAGCAGCCGGTGCCCCGCGAGGACGGCCTCCCCGTCGGTGGGGCGGGGCAGCGCCTTGGCCGTCTCGGCGGGGTCGGTGGCGTGCGCCCCGCCCCAGGCGCCGAGCCGGTCCATCTCGCGGCGTACGGCCCGTACGTCCGGCAGCGCGAAGTGGACGTCGAGCGCGTCCGCGAGCATGTGCAGCACGCGCGCGTCGCCGGGGGCGAGCGTGCGCGTCATCTGGTCGGGCTTCAGCGCGGCCTCGAACATCCGGGCCCTGCCCTCCCAGTTGAGGAAGGTGCCGGACTTCTCCGCGACGGCGGCGACCGGAAGGACGACGTCCGCCCGGTCCGTCACCTCGCTCGGCCGCAGCTCCAGCGAGACGATGAATCCGGCCTGGTCGAGCGCTTCCCGCGCCCGCACCGGGTCGGGCAGGTCCGCGACCTCGACGCCCGCCACGAGCAGCGCGGCGATCTCACCGGTGGCCGCGGCCTCGATGATCTGACCGGTGTCGCGCCCGTAGCGGCTCGGCAGTTCGGCCACCCGCCAGACCGCCGCCACCTCGTCCCGCGCGCGCGGGTCGGTGGCCGGACGGCCGCCGGGCAGCAGGGCGGGCAGCGCGCCCGCCTCGACGGCGCCGCGCTCACCGGCCCGGCGCGGGATCCACACCAGAGCGGCGCCGGTCGCCGCGGCGGCCCGTACGGCCGCGGTGTACGCGCCCGGAACGGCGGCCAGCCGCTCGCCGACGACGATCACCGCGCCCTCGGCGCGCAGCGCCTCGGCGGCCGCGAGCCCTTCGGCGTCGAGCCCGGTGCTGCCCGCGAGCGCGTCCAGCCACTCCGGTTCGGTGCCCGGCGCGGCGGGCAGCAGCGTGCCGCCCGCCTTTGTCAGGCCCCGGGTGGCGTGCGTGGCGACGGCGAAGGTGCGCTGCCCGCTCTTGCGGTGGGCCTTGCGCAGCCGCAGGAAGACGCCGGGGGCCTCCTCCTCGGACTCGATGCCGACGAGCAGGACGGCGGGCGCCTTCTCCAGCGCCGTGTACGTCGTGCCCGTGCCGTCGAGGTCGATGCCGCGCCCGGCGACCCGGGAGGCCAGGAAGTCGGCCTCCTCGCCGCTGTGCACGCGCGCGCGGAAGTCGATGTCGTTGGTGTCGAGGGCGACGCGGGCGAACTTGGCGTACGCGTACGCGTCCTCGACGGTGAGCCGGCCGCCGGTCAGGACACCGGCCCGGCCGCGCGCCGCCGACAGTCCCCGGGCCGCCGCTTCGAGCGCCTCGGGCCAGCTGGCCTGCTCCAGTACGCCCGCCCCGTTGCGTACGAGCGGAGTGGTGAGCCGGTCGGGACGCTGCGCGTAGCGGAAGCCGAAGCGTCCCTTGTCGCAGATCCACTCCTCGTTGACCTCGGGGTCGTCGGCGGCCATGCGCCGCATGACCTTGCCGCGCCGGTGGTCGGTACGGGTCGCGCAGCCGCCGGCGCAGTGCTCGCAGACGGACGGCGACGACACGAGGTCGAAGGGCCGCGACCGGAAGCGGTACGCCGCCGAGGTCAGTGCGCCGACCGGGCAGATCTGGATCGTGTTGCCGGAGAAGTACGACTGGAAGGGGTCGCCCTCGCCGGTGCCGACCTGCTGGAGCGCGCCGCGCTCGATCAGCTCGATCATCGGGTCGCCGGCGACCTGGTTGGAGAAGCGGGTGCAGCGCGCGCACAGCACGCACCGCTCGCGGTCCAGCAGCACCTGTGTGGAGATCGGGACGGGCTTCTCGTACGTCCGCTTCTTCCCGTCGAAGCGGGACTCCGCGTCGCCGTGGGAGAGCGCCTGGTTCTGCAGCGGGCACTCGCCGCCCTTGTCGCAGACCGGGCAGTCCAGCGGGTGGTTGATCAGCAGCAGTTCCATCACGCCGCGCTGGGCCTTCTCGGCGACCGGCGAGGTGAGCTGGGACTTGACGACCATGCCGTCGGTGCAGGTGATGGTGCACGACGCCATGGGCTTGCGCTGGCCCTCCACTTCGACGATGCACTGGCGGCAGGCGCCGGCGGGGTCGAGGAGCGGGTGGTCGCAGAAGCGCGGGATCTCGATGCCGAGCAGCTCGGCGGCCCGGATGACCAGCGTCCCCTTGGGGACGGAGATCTCGATGCCGTCGATCGTGAGCGAGACCAGATCTTCGGGCGGGACCGCCGCCTCGCCGCCTCCGGAGGGAGCACTTGTCGTGACGGTCATGCGTTCACCTCCGTGGGGTGGGCGGGCTTGTCGGCCCAGACGGTCGACTTGGCCGGGTCGAAGGGGCAGCCCTTGCCGGTGATGTGCTGTTCGTACTCCGCCCGGAAGTACTTGAGCGAGGAGAAGATCGGGGACGCGGCGCCGTCGCCGAGCGCGCAGAACGACTTGCCGTTGATGTTGTCGGCGATGTCGTTGAGCTTGTCGAGGTCGCTGATGCGGCCCTTGCCGGCCTCGATGTCGCGCAGGAGCTGGACGAGCCAGTACGTCCCTTCGCGGCACGGCGTGCACTTGCCGCACGACTCGTGCGCGTAGAACTCGGTCCAGCGGGTTACGGCCCGCACCACGCACGTCGTCTCGTCGAAGCACTGGAGCGCCTTGGTGCCGAGCATCGAGCCCGCCGCGCCGACGCCCTCGTAGTCCAGCGGGACGTCGAGGTGCTCGTCGGTGAACATCGGGGTCGACGAGCCGCCGGGGGTCCAGAACTTCAGCCGGTGTCCGGCGCGGATGCCGCCGCTCATGTCGAGCAGCTGGCGCAGCGTGATGCCGAGCGGGGCCTCGTACTGGCCGGGGTTGGTGACATGGCCGCTCAGCGAGTACAGCGTGAAGCCCGGGGACTTCTCGCTGCCCATCGAGCGGAACCAGTCCTTGCCCTTGTTGAGGATCGCGGGAACGGACGCGATGGACTCGACGTTGTTCACCACGGTGGGACACGCGTAAAGACCCGCGACGGCGGGGAAGGGGGGACGGAGCCGGGGCTGGCCGCGCCGGCCTTCGAGCGAGTCGAGCAGCGCGGTCTCCTCACCGCAGATGTACGCGCCGGCGCCCGCGTGCACGGTGAGTTCGAGGTCGAGGCCGCTGCCGAGGATGTTCTCGCCGAGGAAGCCCGCCGCGTACGCCTCCCGCACGGCCTCGTGCAGCCGGCGCAGTACGGGGACGACTTCGCCGCGCAGGTAGATGAAGGCGTGGTTCGACCGGATCGCGTAGCAGGCGATCACGATGCCCTCGATGAGGGAGTGCGGGTTCGCGAAGAGGAGCGGGATGTCCTTGCAGGTGCCGGGCTCCGACTCGTCCGCGTTGACGACCAGGTAGTGCGGCTTGCCGTCGCCCTGCGGGATGAACTGCCACTTCATGCCGGTGGGGAAGCCCGCGCCGCCGCGGCCGCGCAGACCGGAGTCCTTGACGTACGCGATGAGGTCGTCCGGCGACATGGCGAGCGCCTTGCGCAGGCCCTCGTACCCCTCGTGCCGCCGGTAGGTGTCCAGGGTCCAGGACTCCGGCTCGTCCCAGAACGCCGACAGGACGGGTGAGAGCAGCTTTTCCGGGCTGGTCTCGTTGATCTCGGCTGCCAAGGTCATCACTCCCCCTCCTCGGTTTCCAGTCCGGCCGGGTGAGCGGGGTCGGACGCCGAGGTCTGCTGCGGAGCGTCGTGCGAGCTGAGGTGCTCGGACGGCGAAGGATCGTGCGGCGTCCCGTCCTGCCGGGCCTCCGCGCGCGGGTGGACCACACGGTGCTGCGGCGCCTCGCCCTTGGCGAGCTTGAGCCCGATGAGCGAGGCGGGTCCGGCGCCGCCGGTCGCCTCGACGGCGCCGGGGCGCTCGTCGGGGAAGCCGGCCAGGATGCGGGCGGTCTCCTTGTACGTGCACAGGGGCGCGCCGCGGGTGGGCCGCACGGGCCGTCCGGCCCGCAGGTCGTCGACGAGGCGCTTGGCGGACTCGGGCGTCTGGTCGTCGAAGAACTCCCAGTTGACCATCACCACGGGAGCGAAGTCGCAGGCCGCGTTGCACTCGATGTGTTCGAGGGTGACCTTGCCGTCCTCGGTCGTCTCGTTGTTGCCGACGCCGAGGTGCCGCTTCAGCTCGTCGAAGATCGCGTCGCCGCCCATCACCGCGCACAGCGTGTTGGTGCAGACGCCCACCTGGTAGTCGCCGCTCGGCTTGCGCCGGTACATCGAGTAGAAGGTCGAGACGGCGGTGACCTCGGCGGTGGTCAGGCCGAGCGTCTCGGCGCAGAACCGCACGCCGGTGCGGGTGACGTGCCCCTCCTCCGACTGCACGAGGTGCAGCAGCGGCAGCAGCGCGGAGCGGCTGTCGGGGTAGCGGGCGACCACCTGGGCGGCGTCCGCGTCGAGCCGGGCGCGTACGTCGGCCGGGTAGTCGGGAGCGGGGAGCTGCGGCATCCCCAGACTCACCTCTTGATTCGCTGGTGTGGCGGTCACCGGTCGACGCCTCCCATCACGGGGTCGATGGACGCGACGGCGACGATGACGTCGGCGACCTGGCCGCCCTCGCACATCGCCGCCATGGCCTGGAGGTTGGTGAAGGACGGGTCGCGGAAGTGGACCCGGTAGGGGCGGGTGCCGCCGTCGGAGACGACGTGCACGCCCAGTTCGCCCCTGGGCGACTCGACGGTGACGTACGCCTGTCCGGCGGGGACCCGGAAGCCCTCGGTCACCAGCTTGAAGTGGTGGATGAGGGCCTCCATGGAGGTGCCCATGATCTTCTTGATGTGGTCGAGCGAGTTGCCGAGGCCGTCGGGTCCGAGCGCGAGCTGGGCGGGCCAGGCGATCTTCTTGTCGGCGACCATCACTGGGCCCGGCCGCCTCAGCCGGTCCAGGCACTGCTCGACGATGCGCAGCGACTGCCGCATCTCTTCGAGCCTGATGAGGAAGCGGCCGTAGGAGTCGCAGGTGTCGGCGGTCGCGACGTCGAAGTCGTACGTGTCGTAACCGCAGTAGGGATCGCTCTTGCGCACGTCGTGCGGCAGGCCCGCCGAGCGCAGGACCGGTCCGGTCGCGCCGAGCGCCATGCAGCCGGTGAGGTCGAGGTAGCCGACGTCCTGCATGCGGGCCTTGAAGATGGGGTTGCCGGTGGCGAGCTTGTCGTACTCCGGCAGGTTCTTCTTCATGGTCTTCACGAGCTCGCGGAGCTGGTCCATCGCGCCGGGGGGCAGGTCCTGGGCGAGGCCGCCGGGGCGGATGAACGCGTGGTTCATGCGCAGGCCGGTGATGAGCTCGAAGGCGTCGAGAATCAGTTCACGATCGCGGAATCCGTAGATCATGATCGTGGTGGCGCCGAGTTCCATGCCGCCGGTGGCGATGCACACCAGGTGCGAGGAGAGCCGGTTGAGCTCCATGAGCATGACGCGGATGATGCTGGCCCGGTCCGGGATCTGCTCCTCGATGCCGAGCAGCTTCTCGACGCCCAGGCAGTACGCCGTCTCGTTGAAGAACGGCGTCAGGTAGTCCATGCGCGTGACGAAGGTGGTGCCCTGCGTCCAGTTCCGGAACTCGGTGTTCTTCTCGATGCCGGTGTGCAGGTAGCCGATGCCGCAGCGGGCCTCGGTGACCGTCTCGCCGTCGATTTCGAGGATGAGCCGGAGCACGCCGTGCGTCGAGGGGTGCTGGGGACCCATGTTGACGACGATGCGCTCGTCGTCGGCCTTGGTCGCCGCCTGGACGACCTCGTCCCAGTCGCCGCCGGTGACGGTGTAAACGGGACCTTCGGTGGTCTCGCGCGCTGATGCGGGTGGGGTGGTCACGAGTACGACCTCCGCTGGTCCGGAGCGGGAATCTGAGCGCCCTTGTACTCGACGGGGATGCCGCCGAGGGGGTAGTCCTTGCGCTGCGGGAAGCCCTGCCAGTCGTCCGGCATCATGATCCGGGTGAGGGCGGGGTGCCCGTCGAAGACGAGGCCGAAGAAGTCGTACGTCTCGCGCTCGTGCCAGTCGTTGGTCGGGTAGACCGCGACCAGCGACGGGACGTGCGGGTCGCTGTCCGGTGCGCTCACCTCCAGCCGGATCAGCCGGCCGTGGGTGAGCGAGCGCAGGTGGTAGACCGCGTGCAGCTCGCGGCCCGCGTCCTCGGGGTAGTGCACGCCGCTGACGCCCGTGCACAGCTCGAAGCGCAGGGCCGGGTCGTCGCGCAGGGTCCGCGCGACCCGCACCAGGTGCTCGCGCGCGATGTGGAACGTCAGCTCGCCGCGGTCGACGACGGTCTTCTCGATCGCGTTCTCCGGGAGGAGGTCCTGCTCCTCCAGGGCGCCTTCGAGCTCGTCGGCGACCTCGTCGAACCAGCCGCCGTAGGGGCGGGCGGCCGGTCCGGGCAGCCGTACGGAGCGGACGAGGCCGCCGTAGCCGGAGGTGTCGCCGCCGTTGCGGGCGCCGAACATGCCGCGCTGGACGCGGATCTCCTCCCCGTGATCACCGCGCTGGCCGGGGAGGTTCTGGGCGCCGATCTCCTTGTCGGGGTTCGGCTCGTTGGTGTCGCTCACCGGAGCAGCCCCTTCATCTCGATGGTGGGGAGCGCCTTGAGGGCCGCCTCCTCCGCCTCGCGGGCCGCCTCTTCCTGGTTCACGCCGAGCTTGGAGTTCTGAATCTTGTGGTGGAGCTTCAGAATCGCGTCGATCAGCATTTCGGGACGGGGCGGGCAACCCGGCAGATAGATGTCTACAGGGACAATATGATCAACACCCTGCACAATTGCGTAGTTATTGAACATTCCGCCTGAAGAGGCGCACACGCCCATGGAGATGACCCACTTGGGGTTCGGCATCTGGTCGTAGACCTGCCTCAGCACCGGCGCCATCTTCTGGCTGACCCGGCCCGCCACGATCATGAGATCGGCCTGCCGCGGGGAGCCGCGGAAGACCTCCATGCCGAAGCGGGCGAGGTCGTAGCGGCCGGCGCCCGTGGTCATCATCTCGATGGCGCAGCAGGCGAGGCCGAAGGTCGCGGGGAAGACGGAGGACTTCCGCACCCAGCCCGCGGCCTGTTCGACGGTGGTCAGCAGAAAGCCGCTGGGCAGCTTCTCTTCGAGTCCCATTGGTGACCCCTCAGCCCCTCAGTCCCATTCCAGGCCGCCGCGCCGCCACACGTACGCGTAGGCAACGAAGACGGTGAGCACGAAGAGCAGCATCTCGACGAGCCCGAAGATCCCCAGGGCGTCGAAGGAGACGGCCCAGGGATAGAGGAAGACGATCTCGATGTCGAAGACGATGAAGAGCATCGCCGTCAGGTAGTACTTGATGGGGAAGCGGCCGCCACCGGCGGGTGTGGGTGTCGGCTCGATGCCGCACTCGTACGCTTCAAGCTTTGCCCGGTTGTAGCGCTTTGGGCCGATAAGCGTGGCCATGACCACGGAGAAGATCGCAAACCCTGCCCCGAGGGCGCCGAGCACGAGGATGGGCGCGTAGGCATTCACGCTCCTCGCTCCTTCCAGTCGTCCTTGACCGTTGGACCGCACCCGGACCTGCGCTTCACACGGCCTCCACGGCCTTCGCCACGCGAAGATCACGTATATGTGAGGCAGTTCACAAGCCCGGCTGCTTCGCATCTTATGCCTGCCGGTCTGTGATCTGCGACACGGGTCACGACAACGTCTTTGTGATCTCCACCACCCGACGAACGATCATTAAGACGGGTGAGCGGTGATCTTCATACGCGAAGTGCACGAGTGGCTACCAGACGTGACAAGTCATGGTGTTACCGCTGGTCGCGCAGGGTGTGCGCTATCAAGCGATGGCCCGTACAGGCAAATTCGCACTGGACCGCCCGGCGGTGATAAGGGAAAGCCGCCTCATCACTCCGGGGGAGCCGCGCGGACGGATGTGGACGCGTGAGCGCGTTCACGAGCGCTCGGGGGTCGCGAAGGGTTGCCGATCTGTGACCTGCACCACTCGCACACCGGTCCCACACAAGCGGGCTTGGCCAACAGTGTGAACGGATGGTAGGCGGCGGGCAATTGGGGCGTAATGCCGAAAGCCCATGATCACAGGCATGATCGCGAGTGTCCGTATTGCCCGTTACGGCGTCAATAAAGCCCGGCGGGGGCCGGATTCGGGCCATCGCGGCGCAACTGTGGCGCAGCACACGTTTCTTGAAGGGAACCGCGAAGGCCTGATAGCGGTTGTCCCATGTCCCTCACCGCTCACATACCCAGCCACCGGAAACCCCGTCGCAGCGCCTCCAAGGTCGCGCTGCGCGCCGGAGTTGCCGGTGGCGTCCTCAGCACCATCGGTGTGGCCGGTGCTGCCGGGCCGGCGCATGCCGAGCCGGTGACCGCCACCATCGAAATGCCCACCATCACCGCGGACCTGGCGAACACCGTCGCGGTCTCCGCCGAGGCCACCCAGCAGGTCGCGCACGCCTACGACCTCCAGGCCCAGCAGGACGCCGCCGCCGCCAAGGCCGCGAAGACCGCCAAGAAGGAAAAGGCGGAGGCCGAGCGCAAGGCCGAGGCCGAGCGCAAGGCCGAAGCGGCCGCCAAGAAGAAGGCCGCTGAGGAAGCGGCCGAGAAGGCCGCCGCCGAAGAGCGCGCCTCCCGTTCCACGGAGCGCACGACGCTCAGCGCGTCCGCCTCCACCTCCACCTCCGCCGGCGCCTCGGTCTCCACCGGCACCGGCAACGCCGCGACCGTCGTCGCCTTCCTCAAGGCGCAGCTCGGCGACGCGTACGTCATGGGCGCCTCCGGCCCCAACGCCTGGGACTGCTCCAGCCTCGTCCAGGCCGCGTACCGCACGGTGGGCGTCGACCTGCCGCGCGTCTCGCAGGACCAGTCGGTGGCCGGTACCCAGGTCGGCACGTCCAACCTCCAGGTCGGCGACATCCTTTACTGGGGCAGCGCCGGATCGGCGTACCACGTCGGCGTCTACATCGGCGACGGCCAGTACCTCGACGCTGCCAACCCGAGCAAGGGCGTCGTCATCCAGGACCTCTCGGGCTACCCCGCGACCGGTGCGGTCCGGGTGCTCTGAGGCTTTTCCCGCTCGTACGACGGAGGGCCGTCGTTCCCACTCCCGGGAACGACGGCCCTCCGTCATGCGTTCGCCCGACGACCGCTCCCCTCGCCGCGTACTCGCCGCACGCCTGACACATGTCATGTGTTTTCGTGCACGAGATCGTCCTGCGGGCTGAGAGCTCGACTCCGTGGCGTGCCGAGGATGGTGACACCGCGTACGACCGGTGCGCGCCCCGACCACGGGAGTGACCATGAGCCCCGCCCGCCCGCATGCCCGCCGTCCGGAGCACCGCAGAGTCCGGCTGGCCGCCGCCGCCTCGGCGGCCGTGCTGTCGCTCGCGGCCGGCCTCGTGCCGACGCAGGCCGCCGCCGCATCAGTCGCGGCCGAACCCATATCCGTCATGTCCGGTTCGACCGCCGCGCCCCCGGGCGTCGCCGGCCACCGGCTCGACCGGGCGGCGCTCCGCGACTCCCTCGCGGCGATTCACCGGGCCGGCATGTACGGGGCGTTCTCCTCGGTCCGCGACGGTTCCGAGCAGTGGCGCGGGGCCACCGGGCTGGCCGACGTGGACACCGGCCGCCGGATGCGGCCCGACTTCGAGCACCGGGTCGGCAGCATCACCAAGACCTTCACCGCGGTGGCCGTCCTCCAGCAGGTCCGCGCGGGACGCGTAGAGCTGGACGCGCCCGTCGGCCGCTACCTGCCCGAGCTGGTCCCGGGCGAGCGCGGCCGGCAGGTGACCGTGCGCATGCTGCTCAACCACACCAGCGGAATGGCCGACCACATACTCCCGGCCTTCCCCGGCCTGGTCGAGAACCCCGGCAAGGTCCTGGAGGCCAACCGCTTCCGCCACCTGGACCCCGAGGACCTCGCCCGCCTCGGACTCGCCGCGCCACCGACCGCCGAGCGCGGCACGTACGCCTACTCGAACACCAACTACGTCCTCGCCGGGCTGCTGCTGGAGAAGGTCACCGGCCAGGACGCGGACACGTACATCACCCGCAACGTCATCCGTAAGGCCGGACTGCGGCACACCTACTTCCCCCGCACCGCCCACGTCACCGGGCCGCACGCCAGGATGTACGAGTCGATGTTCGGCCTCATCGAGCCCGCCCGCGACTTCAGCGTCTACGACATGTCCTGGGCCGGTACGGCGGGCGCGCTGGTGTCGACGACGCGGGACCTCAACGACTTCTACCGCGCGCTGCTGGCAGGCAAGCTGCTCGCCCCGGCCGAACTGCGCGCCATGAAGACCACCGTCCCGGCGTACGAGACCGAGCCGGGCGAGGAGGCCGCTATGCGGTACGGACTCGGCATCTACACCCTGCGCATGCCCGACGGCCGCTGGTACTGGGGCCACGACGGCGGTGTCTTCGGCGCCGGGACCTGGGCGCTGTCCACCGAGGACGGCCGCAGGCAGGTCGCCGTCGGCTACAACCTGATGAAGTACCAGCGGTTCGAGGACGACGGCCGGCCGAAGCCGGACCCGATAGGCGACGCGCTGTTCCAGTACGTCGGCGGAGCACTCGGCGGCGTCCCCGCCAAGCCTTCGGCCGCCCTGCGCCGGGCGGCGGCCGGTCCGCTGTCCCCGCTCGGCTCCCCGGCCCCGCACGGACCGCTGCGCTGAGGATCAGCGTCCCGGCCTGAGCTTGTGCGTACGGACGGTGTCCCGCAGGCGGGCCGCCTTCCCGTGCACGAGGTCGGCCGGGAGCCGGCCGTCGTCCGGGTGCGGGTACGGCTCGCCACGGCAGACGCGGCACAGGCCGCCCGGCAGCGAATCCGCCGTACCGGGGGCGTGGCATTCGGTGCACAGCATGGCGAACCTGCCCCGGACGGGCGCCGGAAGCTCCGGCGGCATGCGGCTGATCAGCCGGTTCTGCACGAAGCCGAACGGGTGGCGGACGGGGTCCGGCAGCATCGTCGCGACGGCCGCCACGAGCTGCGTCTCGGTCGCGCCCCGCCGGAACCAGTCCCCGGCCACACCGGCCAGCGCCTCGCACTCCAGCGCGGACAGGGCGAGCCGGGGGTGCTGGTGCACGAGCCGGGCGAGCGCGGCGTAACCACGCGCCTCCGGCTCCTGTGCGGGCGCGGGGGCGGCCAGTCCGGACTGCGGTACGTCGCCGCCCAGGAACGCGGCCCACCAGGCGTCGGGCCGGGCGGTGCGCGTGAAGAAGGTCCGGTAGACCCACCGCGCGCCCTCGGCGTCCTGCACGTCCCGGCGTACGCGCCGCAGATGCCCGGCTTCGGACAGCCGCCGCAGCGCCGTGCCGACGGCACACTGCCCGTAGCCCTCCAGCTCCCTGGCCAGCGCCTTGATGGAGATGTCCGCGCCGTCGGGCAGCCGGTCGATGTAACCGGCGATCGCCGCTTCCCTCTTGGGCAGATGTGCGAAGTCCCCGGCGCGGCGGGGCTCCTGGTCGGGCGCGGACCGTTTCCCGAACCCGGGCTTGGCCATCGGGTGGGCGGGCGCGTGCAGGGCGCGGCTAAGCTGCTGAACAGCCATGAGATCGGCTCCACGATCTTGTTGGTCAGACCCCTGTGCGGTGTTCCACCACCGCATGGGGGTCGTTTCGTCGTGCCGCACGCTACACGGCGGGAGCGGTGCGTGGCGACACGATCACAAGATGTCATCCCCGCTGGTGCGCGGCCGAGTTGGCGCACTGCGGGGAGGGTGGGTGGGAGCAATCCCCACCCCCCATTCCTAGCAAAAGCGTCTCGAACCTCGCCCCCCGAAGCTCAAGCGCCGCCCGACCCCCTTGTCACGTTCCGTGTCCACCCGTCGCGCTCCGCACATACGATGGCGGGGGTCAGCGGGCATCAACAGTGCGGCGACGCAGGGGAGTTCGATGGTGAACAAGCCCAACAAGGGACTGAGCTTCGCGCAGGGCAAGGTGGGGTGGCCGTTCTTCGGCTCCGAACTCAGGCGGCGGCGGGAAGCGGTACCGCTCACCCAGCAGCAGCTCGGGGACCGGGTCTACGTCTCGGGGACGTACATCGGCCTGATCGAGGCGGCCGTCCGCAAGCCGCAGCTCGACCTCGCACAGCGCATCGACAGCGAGCTGGGAACCGACGGCCTCCTGGCCCGCATGTGCAAGGAGCTGATCGACAACAGCCCGCACCCGGCCTACTTCGCCGACGCTGCCACCCTGGAAGCCGAGGCCATCACGATCAGCGAGTACGCGCCGACGCTCGTCCCGGGGCTGTTGCAGACCGAGGAGTACGTACGCGCACTCATGGCTCCCACGGCGGCGCTGGTCCTCGACCACGACATGGACACGTGGGCACGAGCCCGAGCGGCGCGGGCCGCCCTGCTCGACGGTCCAACGAAGCCGGTGTTGTGGGTCGTTCTCCACGAGACCGTGCTCCGCATCCCTGTGGGCGGCCGGGACGTCATGGCTCGCGAGCTCTCACACATCGCCGCGCTGGTCCGGCGCGGACGCATTCTGGTCCAGGTCCTGCCCTTCTCCGCCGGGGCACACGCGGCAAGCAGCGGAATGTTCGCGGTCATGACGTTCGACGACGCGCCACCCGTCGCGTACTCGGAGGGGCAGCACTCGGGCCAACTGGTCGACATGCCGCCGCTGGTGGCCAAGTACCAGCGGTCATACGATCTGATTCGGGCCGCCGCGCTGTCACCGGAAGCGTCCCTGGCCCTGATCGAATCGGCGGCGGAGGACTTCACACCATGAGCAACGCGCACGACCTGAGCACGGCCACGTGGCGCACGTCGTCCTACAGCAACGCCGAGGGCGGGAGCTGCGTGGAAGTGGCCGACCACATCCCCGGCGTCATGCCGGTGCGGGACAGCAAGACGCCCGGCGGCCCCGCGCTCGCGTTCGGCGCGCAGGCGTGGTCGTCCTTCGTCACCGCCGTGAAGGACGACCGACTGCCCCGCGACTGACTCAGGAGTTCGGCGCGACCTTCGCCAGGCCGTTGATGATGCGGTCCATCGCGTCGCCGCCCGTCGGGTCGGTCAGGTTGGCCAGCATCTTCAGCGTGAACTTCATCAGCACCGGGTGCGTGAGGCCGCGCTGGGTGGCCAGCTTCATGATCTTCGGGTTGCCGATGAGCTTCACGAAGGCGCGGCCCATCGTGTAGTAGCCGCCGTACGTCTCCTTGAGCACCTTCGGGTACGCCTGGAGCGCCAGCTCGCGCTGGGCGGGGGTCGAGCGGGCGTGGGCCTGCACGATCACGTCGGCGGCGATCTGGCCCGACTCCATGGCGTACGCGATGCCCTCGCCGTTGAACGGGTTGACCATGCCGCCCGCGTCACCGACCAGCAGCAGGCCCTTGGTGTAGTGCGGCTGGCGGTTGAAGGCCATGGGGAGCGCCGCGCCGCGGATCGGCATCGTCATGTTCTCCGGGGTGTAGCCCCAGTCCTCCGGCATCGAGGCGCACCACGCCTTCAGCACCTCGCGCCAGTCCAGCTCCTTGAACGCCTTGGAGGAGTTCAGGATGCCGAGGCCGACGTTGGACGTGCCGTCGCCCATGCCGAAGATCCAGCCGTAGCCGGGCAGGAGGCGGTCCTGCGGGCCGCGCCGGTCCCACAGCTCCAGCCAGGACTCCAGGTAGTCGTCGTCGTGGCGGGGGGAGGTGAAGTACGTACGGACCGCCACGCCCATCGGGCGGTCCTCGCGGCGGTGCAGGCCCATGGCCAGCGACAGGCGCGTGGAGTTGCCGTCGGCCGCGACGACCAGCGGGGCGTGGAAGGTGACCGGGGTCTTCTCCTCGCCCAGCTTGGCGTGCACGCCGGTGATCCGGCCCGTACGGGGGTCGACGACCGGCTCGCCCACGTTGCAGCGCTCGTACAGGCGGGCCCCGGCCTTCTGGGCCTGGCGGGCGAGCTGCTCGTCGAAGTCGTCGCGCTTGCGGACGAGTCCGTAGTCGGGGTACGACGCCAGCTCCGGCCAGTCGAGCTGGAGGCGGACGCCGCCGCCGATGATGCGCAGGCCCTTGTTGCGCAGCCAGCCCGCCTCTTCGGAGATGTCGATGCCCATGGAGACGAGCTGCTTGGTGGCGCGCGGCGTCAGGCCGTCGCCGCAGACCTTCTCGCGCGGGAACGCGGTCTTCTCCAGCAGCAGGACGTCGAGTCCGGCCTTCGCGAGGTAGTAGGCGGTGGTGGAGCCGGCGGGTCCGGCCCCGACGACGATCACATCTGCGGTGTGCTCGGAGAGGGGCTCGGTCACGGCGGGATCTCCCGTAAGACTCGACGTCGCGTGCCGGAGGGGCACAGGTCAGGGGCAGTCTATTGCGGGGCGGCGCGCGCGCTGTGGAAGGGTGCGCGCGCAGTGCGCGCGCGGACGCGCCGCCGGGGCGGCGGCAGGGCCGGGGTCAGCCGAGCGTCCAGGTGGACAGCGCGGTGTCGAAGATCTCCCGGGAGCGCTGCCAGTCCCGGTCCCGGCTCTTGACGTAGATCGAGTAGTCGGTGCCGTTCTCGGCGATGTAGCCCTGGTCGACGGCGTGCAGGGTCTCGCCCGTCTGCTTGTCCGTGAACGTGTACTCCCAGATCGCGCCCGGGCGGCCGTGGAAGGTGTTCCGTTCGAGACGCAGGCGGCGGAAGTCCCTCTGGTTGGCCCTGGCCTTGCGCTCGATGCCGAGGAAGTTGTCGTACGAGGAGGCGTACGGGGGGTTGTGGACGACGCCGACGAGGATGTGCTCCATGCCGGTCGAGCCGGCGTAGGTGATCTGGCCGGAGGCGGCGTTCGTACGGGACCAGACCTCGGGCACGGCGAAGGTGAAGCCGGCGGGGTCGGTCACGGTGCGGTAGCCGGTGGGGGCGTCGGGCGGCTGCGGGATCTCGCGGCTGCGCGGGCTCTGCGGGGCGTCCGGGATCTCCGGGCCCTCCTGCCCCCGCGTCGCGGAGCTGGTGGGGACGGCCTCCGGCGGGGTCGTGGGCGCGGTCGGTCCGGGCGCCGCCGAACCGGTCGGGCTCGTGACCACGACCGGCTTGTCGTCCCGCGCCAGGGACCCGCCGCCGTCGTCACCCGTGTCGCCGAGCAGCAGCACGCCGGCCGTCGCGCCGCCGCCGATCACGAGGGCGGCGGCGAGCGTCGCCGTCCAGACGAAGGCGGGCGAGCGGCGGCGCGGGGCGGGCGGCGCGGGCAGGAACACCGGCGGCGGCGTGTGGTGCGGCGGGGGCGGACCGGCGGGCGGGGCCGTCGCCGTCTCCATGGCCTCCAGGGGTACGGGTGGGCCGTACTGCGGCTGCGGTCGTTCGCGACCGCACCTCAGGCAGTAGCGGGCGTCGTCGGAGACCTCGGTCCCGCAATGCGGGCAGTGCAGCGGCATGGGCCCATCTTGCCCGGCGGGCAGCCCCCGTCAACCGGCTTCAGGGAAGCGGGGGTTGCGGAAAGCGAACGCCCGGACGATCCGGCTAGAACACCGAAAGGCCCGTCAGGGTCGTGAAGCGGTCGAGGGCCGCCACGCCCGCCACCGAGTTGCCGCGCGCGTCCAGGCCGGGGCTCCACACGCACAGCGTGCACCGCCCCGGCACCACCGCGACGATGCCGCCGCCGACGCCGCTCTTGCCGGGAAGTCCGACCCGGTGGGCGAACTCACCGGCCGCGTCGTACGTCCCGCAGGTCAGCATCACCGCGTTGATCTGCTTCGCCTCGCTGCGCGTCAGCAGCCGCGAGCCGTCCGCGCGCAGCCCGTGGCGGGCCAGGAAGCGGGCCGCGAGCGCCAGATCCGCGCAGCTCATCTCGATCGCGCACTGCCAGAAGTAGTGGTCGAGGAGGGTGGGGACGGGGTTGGTGATGTTGCCGTACGAGGCCATGAAGTGCGCCAGGGCCGCGTTGCGGTCGCCGTGCGCGGACTCCGACTCCGCCACCTCCGGGTCGAACGCCAGACCGGGGTTGCCGGACTCCTGACGGAGGAACTCCAGCAGCTCGGAACTGGCGTCGCCCGTCAGGGTCTGGAGGCGGTCCGTCACGACGAGCGCGCCCGCGTTGATGAACGGGTTGCGGGGGATGCCGTTCTCGTACTCCAGCTGCACGAGGGAGTTGAACGGGTTGCCGGACGGCTCGCGGCCCACGTGCTCCCACAGGTCGTCGCCGCCCGTGGCCAGGACGAGGGCCAGCGTGAAGACCTTGGTGATCGACTGGGCGGAGAAGGGGCGCTGCCAGTCCCCGACCCCGTACACCTTGCCGTCGACGTCGGCGAGGGCCATGCCGAACCGGCTCGGGTCGACGGAGGCGAGCGCCGGGATGTACTCGGCGGGCGTGCCGCCGCCGACCAGCGGCCGCACGTCGCGCGCGATGCTCTCCAGGACCGACTGGTAGTCCACGGGCTTACAGCGGCTTGGTGCCGCGGTGCAGGGCGACGACGCCGCCCGTCAGGTCGCGCCAGGCGACCTTGGACCAGCCCGCCTGCTGGAGGCGGGACGCCAGCGCCGGCTGGTCGGGCCAGGCGCGGATGGACTCGGCGAGGTAGACGTACGCGTCCGGGTTGCTGGAGACGGCCCGGGCGACCGGCGGCAGGGCGCGCATCAGGTACTCGGTGTAGACCGTGCGGAACGGGGCCCACGTCGGGTGCGAGAACTCGCAGATCACCACGCGCCCGCCGGGCTTGGTGACCCGGTACATCTCCCGCAGCGCCGCGTCCGTGTCCTGCACGTTGCGCAGACCGAACGAGATCGTCACCGCGTCGAACACGTCGTCCGCGAACGGCAGCCTCGTCGCGTCCCCGGCCGTCAGCGGCAGGTGCGGGTGGCGCTTCTTGCCCTCGCGGAGCATGCCGAGCGAGAAGTCGCACGGGACGACGTACGCGCCGGTGGCGGCGAACGGGAGGGAGGAGGTGGCCGTGCCCGCGGCGAGGTCGAGGATCTTCTGCGCGGGGCGGGCGTCCACGGCCCTGGCGACCTCCTTGCGCCAGACCCGGTCCTGCCCGAGGGACAGGATGTCGTTGGTGAGGTCGTAGTTCGCCGCCACGTCGTCGAACATCGACGCGACTTCGTGCGGCTGCTTGTTCAGGGATGCGCGGGTCATGCTCCGTATTCAAGCAGTACGTCCCGAAGCCTCCGTCAGCGGAATCGGCCTTCGACGCGGGCCGGCCGTGTGATGCGGACGGTCAGGCCCGGCCTCGGTACACGAGCCGCCCGTCGAGCACCGTGACCAGGCAGGGGCCGTCGCCCCGCTCCCCCGCGAACACGGCGAAGTCCGCCACGCCGGAGGGGACCAGCGACCGGGGACGCGGCGCGCCGGGGGCCTCGTCGTACCACCGGATGCCGGACCGCTCGACGGCGTTGCGCACCTCGGGCCTCGGGAACGGCCCGGCGAGCACGGTGGTGCCGCGCGCCAGCAGCCGCTGGACGCCGCGCCGGGCACTGGCCCCCCAGCGGGCGGCCGTCATGTCCAGCGCTTCGAGGTCCGCGCCGGTCAGCGGCTCGGTGCCGAGCGTGTCCGCCTCGCGCGGGTCGGGCCAGTACGCGGCTCCCAGGAGCGCGGCCGCGTCGGGCTCGTACCGGCCGGGGGTGAGCAGCCCGTCCCACTCGCGGACGCGGGCCCGGTCGCCGCAGGCGGCGTACAGCTGCTCGTAGGGCCCGACGGCGGCGAGGCGCCGCCCGTCCACGACGAGCGCGTGGCCGGCGTCCGTCCGCTCCTCGTCCGGGTGGTCCGCGAGGAGCCGGACGCCCGCGAGGGGGCGGTGAATCGTCAGCACGAGGCCCCTAGTTGGTGCTGAGGATCTTCAGCTCGGGGTGCGCGGTGCCACCCTCGATGGCCGTGGACGACAGGTGGGAGACGACGTGGTCGTCGACCGGGTCGTTCGCCGGGTCGTCGTGCACGACGATGTGCTCGTACGTCGTCGTGCGCTGCGCGGGCACGCGCCCCGACTTGCGGATGAGGTCGATGATCTCCATCCGGTTGGAGCGGTGCCTGGCCCCGGCGGACGAGACGACGTTCTCCTCCAGCATGATCGACCCGAGGTCGTCGGCGCCGTAGTGCAGGGAGAGCTGGCCGACCTCCTTGCCGACCGTCAGCCAGGAGCCCTGGATGTGCGCGACGTTGTCGAGGAAGAGGCGCGCGACGGCGATCAGGCGCAGGTACTCGAAGAGCGTGGCCTGCGTCCGGCCCTTCAGCGCGTTGTTCTGCGGCTGGTAGGTGTACGGGATGAAGGCGCGGAAGCCGCCCGTCCGGTCCTGTACGTCGCGGATCATCCGCAGGTGCTCGATGCGCTCGGCGTTGGTCTCGCCGGTGCCCATGAGCATCGTGGACGTCGACTCGACGCCGAGGCGGTGCGCGAGCTCCATGATCTCCAGCCAGCGCTCGCCGGACTCCTTGAGCGGCGCGATGGCCTTGCGCGGACGCTCGGGCAGCAGCTCCGCGCCGGCTCCGGCGAACGAGTCGAGGCCGGCGGCGTGGATGCGGCGGATCGCGTCCTCGGCGCTCACGCCGGAGATGCGGGCCATGTGCTCGACCTCGGACGCGCCGAGGGAGTGGATGACGAGCTGCGGGTACGCCGCCTTGATCGCGGCGAAGTGCTCCTCGTAGTACTCGACGCCGTAGTCCGGGTGGTGGCCGCCCTGGAACATGATCTGCGTGCCGCCGAGCTCGACGGTCTCGGCGCAGCGGCGCAGGATGTCGTCGAGGTCGCGGGTCCACACCTTGTCGCTCTTGGGGGCGGCGTAGAAGGCGCAGAACTTGCACGCGGTGACGCACGAGTTCGTGTAGTTGATGTTGCGCTCGATGATGTACGTCGCGATGTGCTCGGTGCCGGCGTAGCGGCGCCGGCGCACGGCGTCGGCGGCCTGGCCCAGCGCGTGCAGCGGCGCGTGGCGGTACAGGTCGAGCGCTTCCTCCGGGGTGATCCGCCCACCCTCAGCGGCGCGGTCGAGGACGGCTGTGAGGTCGGCCTTCTCAGTCACCGGAGTGTCCCTTTCGGCAGGGTGTGGACGGACCGGTCCAGCCTACGCCAGCCCTCCGCACGGCCTGCGGGCGGTGGGGCGCCCCGCCGCCCGCCCGAACAGGTCGGGGCGGGCGGCGGGGCGTCACCGGTGTGCCGTGGCGCCGACGCGCCGCCGTCCTGCCGGGGTCAGCGGCCGAACGGGCGCGAGACACCGTTCTCGGCGTCCTGGAGCTGCTTGATCCTCTTGTCGATCGCCGCGGCCTGTGCGCGGCAGCGCTTGGCCTCGGCGTGGGCGCCGAGGCGGTCGAGCTGATTGGCCTTGTCCTTCAGGTCCCGGGACTGCTGCTGCAGTTCCCGGATGTTGACCGTGATGGAGCCGCGCGCGGCCTTGGCGGTCACGCTCTGCGAGCCGGCGGCCGGAGCGGCGTGGGCGGGCAGAGCGGTGAAGAGAACGCCTCCGGCCATCGCTGCGGTCACAGCGAGCGTGGAAATGCGTCGAAGCATGAGCTTCCCCCTGGTCTGGTGAGAAATGCGGTCATTACCAGCTGGTAACCACATCCTACGCGATCTTGGGAAGCGTTCCCGTCAGCCGGATCCGCCCGCCGGCCCGCCGGTACGAGCCGGATCAGGCCGTCTGCTCGAAGGACTTCAGGGTGCGGGTGAAGTCCCGGGTCGACAGCAGCAGCTTGTAGATGATGGCCAGTTCGAAGACCAGCAGCAGCACGCCCGCGCCGATCGTCACGGGCGCCACCGCGTCGACCGCCGGGGCGACGATGAACACGGCCATCTGGAACTCGATGCCGCTGACCAGGTGCGTACGGATGCGGCGTCGCAGCAGGAAGGTACGGAACCGGGCGTACCAGGGGAAGCGGTGACGGAACTCCTGGTGCAGGTCGACGACCGTCGGCTTCCGCGGCTTCACCGGGGCCGCGAATCCCTGCGCGGAGGCGTCCGCGGCAGCCTCGGCGTCGGCGGCCTCGGCGGAGGCTTCCTCCTCCGCCATGGTCTGCTCGTGCTCAGTGTCCGCCTCGGGGTTGTCGCGCAGCATGTCCTCCATGAAGGCGAGTTCCCGCTGGTTCTCGGCCTTGCGGGCCGCGCGCACCCGGGTCTTGATCTGCTTGCGCATCCCGTGACGGATCTTGAAGATCTGCAGCGCGTCGACGTAGCGCAGCATGTCGAGGAAGACGACGGCGAGCGCCAGCCACAGGAAGACGATCTCGCCGGTCCGGGTGAACTGACCGCCCATCAACGCCACGGCACAGGCCAGGACCCGTATCCGGTCGAAGACGTAGTCCAGCCAGGCGCCGAACACCGAGCCGGTACCGGTGAGCCGGGCGAGCTTGCCGTCCATGCAGTCGAGGATGAAGCTCACGTGGTACAGCGCGGCGCCGACCAGCAGCCAGCCCCAGCTTCCCGCCGCGAAGCAGCCCGCCGCGCCGAGGCCGAGGAAGAGCGCGACCCAGGTGATCTGATTCGGGGTGATCCGGGTCCACATCGCGGTCCAGCGGACCAGCGGGGTGGCGACCGGGTCCACGAGCAACACGGTCCACCAGGCGTCGCGCTTCTTCTCAGTGGTACGGCGCACCTCGGCGAGGGCCGGTATGTCTCGGAGCATGATCAACTTTCCTGGCGTCTGAGTGTTCGCCCCGACGCTAAGAGGCTTGTTCACCAAGAAGCCAGATGCACGCCATACAACCTTTACTCCGGGGTAAGGGTCTACCTGATCACCCGAGTCGACGGCATTTCCAGACCTCGGACCGCAGGCGGGGCAAGCCGCGCCGCGGGGCGGCGCGGATCACGCCGCCCACCTGGTCAGCCGAGCAGTTCCACGGCGACATCGGCCGGGTAGCCGGTCGTCGGACCGGTCCGGCGCGCGAACTCCCGTACGCCGGCCAGCTGCTCCGGACCGAAGCGGAAGTCGAGCGTCGTGAAATAGCGCTCCAGCAGCTCCGCGTCGAAGACCTCCCAGCGCGCGGCCTGCTCGGCGACCTTGGACACCTCTTCCAGCGACAGGTCGCGGGAGGTCAGGAACGCCTCGTGCACCTTCTTCACGACGCCGGGCTCCCGCGCGAGGTAGTCCTTGCGCGCCGCCCACACCGCGAAGACGAACGGCAGCCCGGTCCACTCCTTCCACATCTGCCCCAGGTCGTGGACCTGGAGACCGAGTCGCGGAGCGTCGTGCAGCGCGGCCCGCAGCGCCGCGTCGCCGATCAGCACGGCCGCGTCCGCCTCCTGCATCATCACGCCCAGGTCGGGCGGGCAGGTGTAGTAGTCGGGCCGTACGCCGTACTGCTCGGCGAGCAGCAGCTGCGCCAGGCGCACCGACGTGCGCGAGGTCGAACCGAGGGCGACGCGCGCCCGGTCGAGCTGCTCCAACGGAACCTGGGACACGATGACGCACGACATGACGGGCCCGTCGCAGCCGACCGCGAGATCGGGAAAAGCGACGAGATCGTCGGCGTTGCGCAGGAATTCGACGAGGGTGACCGGGGCGATGTCGAGATCACCCCGTACGAGTTGCTCGCTCAGCCGCTCAGGGGTGTCCTTCGACAGCTCGAAGTCGAGAAGCGCTCCGGTACGGGCCAGCCCCCAGTAAAGGGGCAGGCAGTTCAGGAACTGGATGTGGCCGACACGTGGCCGGCTGCGACGGTGGTCGACAGCAGTTGAATTGTCCACATCGTGAGGCTAGACCCGCCGCCGCCCGGATCCGACGGCGGGGCCGCCGAAGGGGCTCCGGTGACCGGCGAAAGACCTGCTGGAAGGCGTTCTGGTGGACGCCGTCAAACTTCTGGGTGACGTGATCTTTCCCTCTTCCACTCTCCAGGAAGTGCGTGCTACGCTCGCCGCAAGTTGCAGTTTGGTTTCCCTTGCAGTACAGAGCCTGCGGAGCATGTGACCCGCAGGCTTTTGTAGTTTTCAGACTTCTTTGCAGGTTCTGGAGCAGGGCAACCCTTTGGCCCATAGGAGGGCTTATGGCTACCGGAACCGTCAAGTGGTTCAACGCTGAAAAGGGCTTCGGCTTCATCGCCCAGGACGGCGGCGGCCCGGATGTCTTCGTCCACTACTCCGCGATCAACGCGTCTGGTTTCCGCTCCCTGGAGGAGAACCAGCAGGTGAACTTCGACGTCACGCAGGGCCCCAAGGGCCCGCAGGCGGAGAACGTCACCCCGGTCTAGTTGCCCGGGCCGACCTGATCGCGGTCGGAGTAAGCAGTACCCAAGGAGCCCCGTTCCGCGAGGAACGGGGCTCCTGCCTTGGTGCCTCGGCCCGCGCCGGGCCCGGCGTCGTCGTAGAGGGCCGCGATCTCGGCGGCGTACCGCTCGACGACCGCCCGCCGGCGGACCTTCAGCGTCGGTGTGAGCAGACCGGCGTCCACCGTGAAGTCGTCGTCGAGCAGGGCGAAGGCGCGGATGCGCGCCGGCCGCGAGAGCCGGGTGTTCGCCGCGTCGACCGCCTCCCCCACCACCGCCCGCAGCGCCTCGCGGTCGCCCGGGTCGCGGCCCTCCCGCGCCGCCCAGTCCGCGACCTCCCGCGCGTCGAGGGTGACGAGCGCGACGGGGTACGGCCTGCGGTCGCCCACCATCACCACGTGCGACACGAGCGGCGACTGCTGCCGGACGGCCTGCTCGGCCGGCGCCGGGGCGAGGTTCTTGCCCGCGGACGTGATGATCAGGTCCTTCTTGCGGCCGGTGATGGTGAGGTAGCCGTCGCCGTCCAGCTCGCCGAGGTCCCCGGTGTGCAGCCAGCCGTCCGCGTCGACGGTCTCGCGCGTCGCCGCCTCGTTCCCGTGGTAGCCGGGGAAGACCATGGGGCCGCGCGCCAGCACCTCGCCGTCGTCCGCGATCCGCACCTCGCAGCCCGCCACCGGGCGGCCGACCGTCCCGTACCTGACCGCGCCCGGGTGGTTGAGCGAGATGACGCCGCCCGACTCGGTCATCCCGTACCCCTCGAAGACCTGGATGCCGCAGGCGCGCAGGAAGTCCATGGTCTGCGGGGCGATCGGGGCGGCGCCGGTCAGCGCCCAGCGCAGGCTGCCCCCGAACGCGGCCCTGACCGGGCCGTAGAGCCGCTGGTCGGCCTCCTCGTACGCCGCCGTCAGCTCGTCCGGAAGCCGCCCCTGTGCCGCCAGCAGCCCGATCCGCACCGCTTCCTCGAACCGCTCGCCGCCGCCCTCCTGCGACGCGGCGAGCGACCGCACGACCGCGTGCACCTTCTCGAAGAGCCGGGGCACGGACGGCAGGTGGGTGGGCCGTACCTCGGTCAGCTCGCCGAGCACGTCCTCGACCCGGCCGCCGAAGTAGCACAGCTCGCCGCCGTGCAGGAGGGTCGTGAACTGGATGAGCTGGGCGAGGAGGTGGGCGAGCGGGAGGTAGAGGTACGTACGGTCGCCCGGCCCGCCGCCGATCAGAGCGAGGTTCGCTTCGAGCACGGCCCCGAGGTTGCCGTGGGTGAGCCGGCAGCCCTTGGGGAGCCCCGTGGTGCCCGACGTGTAGACGATCGCCGCGAGATCGGCGTCCACGACGCCGGCGGCCCGCGCGGCCCGCTCCCGCGCGGTCGCGGGCGGACCGGGCAGCGCGCGCAGCCCGTCCGCCGGCAGTACGTGCCGCACCCCGGGGACCTTGGCGCGCATCCCCTCCACGCGCGCCACCCGCTCCGCGTTCTCGCAGACGACGACCGTGGCGCCGGAGTCACCGAGCACCCACGCCAGCTCCTCGTCGCCCGCCGTCGGATAGACCGGGACGACGACCGCGCCGGCCGCGAGCACGGCGAAGTGCGCGTACGTCCACTCGACGCGGGTCTCCGAGAGGATCGCCACGCGGTCCCCCGCCCGGACGCCGGTGCCCGGCCCCATCAGCCCGCCCGTGATCGCGCGCACGGTGTCGCGCAGTGCGGTGTACGAGACGGACGGCATCCCCCTGGCCCGCAGCGCCGGGTGGTCCCCGTACCGGTCCGCCGCCCACTCGGTGAACAGCGCGAGGGTGCCCGGCCGACCGCTCGCGGGCCCTGCTCCACCGGTTCCACCGGTACCACCTGTCCGAGTCATGCATCCGACGGTAGGCACGCCGGGGGGCCGGCGGGGATGACGGGAAACGTCACCACCACTGACCGCGCCGCTCATCCCCGCTACCGTCGTGGACCATGGCGACCACGGCCAAGAGGACGATCACCGTGCACCACGTACGGGCCGTGCTGCGCGGCGCCGAGCGCCGGGGCATCGACACCGTGCCGCTGCTCCAGGCGGGCGGCATACCGCCGCTCCTGCTGGGCGACGACCGGGCGCGGGTCACCGCCGCGCAGTTCGCGGCCCTCTTCCGGGCGCTGTACCGGACGACGCGCGACGAGTTCCTCGGCCTGGCGTCCGTGCCGAGCAGGCCGGGCACCTTCGCGATGATGTGCCACGCCGCGCTGGGCTGCCGGGACCTGGGCGCGGCGGTCGAGCGGGGAGCCGCCTTCTACGGGCTGTTCCCCGGCGGCCCGGACCTCGTGCTCGAACGCGGCGGCGGCGAAGCGGCGTTCACGGTCCGCAGCGCGCCGGACCGCGACGAGGACCGGTTCCTCCGGGAGTGCCTGCTGATCATCTGGCACCGGCTCTGCAGCTGGCTGATCGGGCGGCGCATCCCGCTGCGGTGGGCCGCGTTCGACTACCCGCCGCCGCCCCACGAGGACGAGTACGACCCGCTCTTCGGCTGCCCCGTCCGCTTCGGCGCCGCGCACACCGCCGCCGGCTTCGACGCGCGCTGGCTCACCGCCCCGCTCGTGCGGAACGAGGCGGAACTGCGGGTCATGCTCGGCCGCGCCCCGTTCGAACTCCTGCGCCGCCACACGTACGGCACCACCGTCTCCGAACAGGTCCGCCACGCCCTGGCGCAGTCCCTGCGCGCGTCGCCCCGGCTCCCCACCCTCGGCGAGACGGCGGCCAGGCTCGCGGTGAGCCCGGCGACGCTGCGCCGCCGCCTCCAGCAGGAGGCGACCTCCTTCCAGCAGCTCAAGGACGCGGTACGCCGCGACGCGGCCATCGCGGGCCTGACGGAGGGCCACGAGCCGATCGCGGAACTGGCGGCGCGTCTCGGCTTCTCCGAGGACACCTCCTTCCACCGCGCGTTCCGCCGCTGGACGGGCACCACGCCGGGGGCGTACCGGGTGGGGGGCACGGGGCCGGGCGCGGGGGCGGCCGGTCCGGTCTGAGCCGCACGCGGCCGGGCGCCGGCCCGTGGCAGTCGGCGCGTTGCCCGGGGTTCGCGGGGACGCCGGTCCCTGATGCGGCTCTGCGTCGTTGACATGCGGGGTCAGCAAAGCTGAGCTTCCCGGTCAGCTCCGTACCTACCGGTCAGTCTCTACCGTCTCGGCAACGACCCCAGCCCCCCGTAAGAACGTTGGGAGAGCCGTATGAGTCACACGAGTCGCACACGAAGCAGAGTGGCAGCCGTCCTCACCGCGCTGGCCGCGCTCGCCTTCACCCCCGCCCCCGCCACCGCCGGCGCCGCTCCCGGCTCCCCCGGCGACATCGTCACGTCCGCCCCCACGTCGTTCCACCCGCTGCCCAACCAGCCGACCCGCACCGACGCCTGGCACATCACCTACCGCTCCACCACCGCCAAGGGCGAGCCCAACGTCGTCTCCGGGACCGTCATCGTCCCCAAGGACGGCAGGAGCGGCCCCCGCCCGCTCGTCACGTACGCCGTCGGGACCGTCGGGCTCGCCGACCAGTGCGCGCCGAGCGCCGGTTTCCCCAAGGGCACCGCCGTCGAGGCGAGCCTCATCAACCTGGCCGTGCAGCGCGGCTGGGCCGTCGCCGTCACCGACTACGAGGGGCTCGGCACCCCGGGCGACCACACCTACACGGTCGGCCGCGCGGAGGGGCACGCCGTCCTGGACGCCGCGCGCGCCGCCCTGCGCCATCCGGAAGCCGGGCGCAGCGGTCTGAACGACGACTCGCCCATCGGCATCATGGGGTACTCGCAGGGCGGCCAGGCGTCGAGCTGGGCCGCCGAACTGCACGACTCGTACGCCCCCGAACTCAACGTCAGGGGGACGGCGACCGGCGGTGTCCCGGCCGATCTGCTCGACGTGGCCGACTTCAACGACGGCAACATCGGCGCGGGCCTGATCCTGATGGCCGCCACCGGCCAGCAGGCGGCGTTCCCCGAGCTGGAGCTCGACAAGTACCTCAACGCCAAGGGCCGGGTCTACGTCGACTTCATGAAGAAGAACTGCGTCGCCGTCGACACGGTCGCGGGCCTCTTCCAGCGCATCTCGGACGTCACCGTCACCAACCCGCTCGAACAGCCGGACTGGCAGCGGCGGCTCAACGAGTCGAACGTCGGCACGCGCGCCCCGGACCATCCCGTGTACCTCTACCACGGCGGGCTGGACGAGCTGATCCCGTACGCGGTGGGGAAGCGGCTGCGCGCCGAGTGGTGCGGCAGGGGCGCGAACGTCCACTGGCGCTCCCATCCCCTCCTCGGGCACATCGGCGCGGTGACCGCGGGCGCCCTGCCGGCGATGGACTGGCTGGGTGAGCGCTTCGCGGGCGAGCCGGCCCGGAGCAACTGCCCGTAGCGGGGAGCGGCAGGGGGCGCGCCGGCCGCAGGTGGGGCGCCCCCTCCGTCGTCACCGCCGGTACAGCGCCGATATCTCCGCCCCGAAGTCGCGCGTGATCGCCGTCCGGCGGAGCTTGAGCGACGGGGTCAGGTAGCCGTTCCGCTCGGTGAACTCGACCGGCAGGACCTTGAAGGCGCGGATCGACTCCGCGCGGGACACCAGCCGGTTCGCCTCGTCGACCGCGCGTTGCAGCGTTGCCCGCAGCTCCTCGTCCTCCACCAGGCGGGACAGCGGGACGTCGTGTTTCTTCGTCATCCGGCGCCAGTGGAGCAGACCGTCCGGATCCAGCGTCAGCAGCGCGGTGATGTACGGGCGGTTGTCCCCCAGCACCACGCACTGGCCCACCAGCGGATGGGCCCGCAGCCAGTCCTCCAGGGGCGCAGGGGCCACGTTCTTGCCGCCCGAGGTGATGATGACGTCCTTCTTGCGCCCGGTGATGGTCAGGTACCCGTCGTCGTCGAGCGCCCCCAGGTCGCCGGTCGCGAACCAGCCCCCGTCGCCGGTCACGTCCACGGGCGCCTGCCGCTCCCGGTCCCAGTAGCCGCCGAAGACCTGGCCGCCGCGCAGCAGCACCTCACCGTCCCCGGCGATGCGCACCCCCGTGCCCGGCAGCGGCCAGCCGACCGTGCCCAGGCGGGGCCTGAGCGGCGGGGTCACCGTCGCGGCCGCCGTCGTCTCGGTCAGCCCGTACCCCTCGAACACCTCGATCCCGGCGCCGGCGTAGAACGAGGCCAGGCGCCGCCCGAGGGGCGAGCCTCCGCAGATCGCGTACTTCACCCGCCCGCCGAGGGCCGCCCTGATCCGCCGGTAGACCAGCGGGTCGTAGAGCGCGCGGGCCGCGCGCAGCCCCAGTCCGGGCCCCTCCCCCGTGCCGTGCTCCCGTGCCTCCAGCGCCTGTCCGTACCGCTGCGCGATCCGGGAGGCGCGGTCGAACGACGAGGCGCGGCCCATCTTCTCGGCGGTCGCGCGCCCGGTGTTGTAGACCTTCTCCAGGACGTACGGGATGGCCAGCAGGAACGTCGGACGGAAGCCGGCGAGAGCGGGCAGCAGGTCCTCGGTCGCGATGCTGGGCGCGTGGCCGAGCCGTACGCGGGCCCGCAGGCAGCCGACCGCGACCATCCGCCCGAAGATGTGCGACAGGGGCAGGAAGAGCAGGGTGGACGCCGGTTCCTCGCTGACGGACTTGAAGACCGGGTGCAGCAGCTCGATCGCGTTGTCGACCTCGGCGAAGAAGTTGGCGTGGGTGAGGACGCAGCCCTTGGGGCGGCCGGTCGTGCCCGAGGTGTAGACGAGCGTGGCGACCGTGTCCGGCGCCAGGCCGGCGCGGCGCGCCGTGACGACGGCGTCGGGTACGTCCCGGCCGGCCGTCCGCAGCCGGTCCACCGCGCCGGTGTCGAACTCCCACAGGTGCGCCAGGTCGTGGAGGTGCTGGCGCTCGGGACTGATGACCCTGGCCTGCTCGGCGCTCTCGATGGCGCAGGCGACGGCGCCGGAGTCCTGGAGGATCCAGCGGGCCTGGAAGGCCGAGGAGGTGGGGTAGATGGGCACGGTGACCAGGCCCGCCGCCCAGGCCGCGAAGTCGAGGAGCGTCCATTCGTACGTCGTGCGGGACATGATCGCGATCCGGTCGCCGGGCCGCAGCCCTTCGGCGATCAGGCCCTTGGCCACCGCGAGCACGTCGGCGGCGAACTCGGCGGCCGTCATGTCGCGCCAGGAGCCGTCCGGTTGGAGGCGGCCGAGCACCGGGTCGGCCGGGGCCTCGCGGGCGTTGTCGAACGGGATGTCGGCGAGCGATCCGCGCTGTACGGGCGGCACGAGCGCCGGCACGGACGCCTCCCGCACCGCACCGTCCACGCGGATCGTCACGGGAGGGCGCGGCCGGAGCCCCGGGTTCGGGCGCGGTGGTACGGGCGCGGGGTGCATCATCTCGACCTACTCCTGACCCTTGAGTAACCTTACTCCGGAGTAAATCTACGACCGAGCAGGGAGTACGGACAATGACCTCGCTCGTACCACTCCTGGCCCTCGGGGCACTCACCTCCCCCTTCAAGCGCCCGGTCTCCGCCACGGCCGCCCTTCCCGTCTCCCGACTGGCCGCCGTGAGCACCCATGTCACCGTGGACCACGGCCAGTTGGCCGCGTACGCCCGGATCTGCGGATCCCCCTGCACGGACCCGCTGCCGCTCACCTATCCGCACGTCCTCGGCTTCCCCCTCGCCCTGCGCGTGATGACGCGGAACGCCTTCCCGCTGCCGCTGACCGGGCTGGTGCACACCGGGATCACCCTGACCCGGCACCGGGCGCTGCGACCGGACGACCGACTCCGACTGACCGTGTACGCGGACGGGTTGCGCGCCCACCGGCGCGGCACGGAGGTCGCCATGGTGACGGAGGCGCGCCTCGGCGGGGGCCTGGTGTGGGAGTCGCGCAGCACGTACCTGGCCCGCCACCGGTCGACCGGCACGGCCGGCGCCTCCCGCCGTACGGACACGGTGGGCCCGGCCGCGTTGCCGGCCGTCGCCTCCTGGGAGCTGCCGGCGAACCTGGGGCGGCGCTACGGCGTCGCCTCCGGCGACCTCAACCCCATCCACCTGCACCCGGCGGCGGCCCGGCTGTTCGGCTTCCCGCGTACCGTCGCCCACGGCATGTGGACGTTCGCCCGGTGCGTGGCGCGGCTCGACGCCGCCGACGCCGTACGGGTACGGGCGGACTTCAGGGCGCCGGTCCTGCTGCCGGCGACCGTCACCTTCGCGGCGGCCGGCGACGCCTTCGAGGTGCGCGGCCGGGACGGCCGGCTCCACCTCACGGGGACGCGCTCGGCCGTCCCGCCGGACTCACGCGCGTGCTGAACCCGGCGGCGGCCAGCGCCGCCCGTCCATGAGGTTGCCCAGACCCGCCCAGGCGAAGTTCATCAACGTCGCGGCGGTCTCCTTCGCGGAGACCCCCGGCGTCTCGTTCCCCCACCCGGCGAGCGACTCGGCGGCCCCCACCAGCGCGTGGGCGAGCCCGGCCACTTCGCGCTCGGCCAGGTCGGGATCGCAGTCCGCCTCGCGGGCCGCCGCCCCTATGAGGTGGGTCACGAAGGTGACGATCTCCGCGCGCATGGCCGCGACCTCGGCGGCGAACGGCTCGCCGTGCGTACGGGCGTGGTGGTGCAGGACCGCCCAGCCGTCCGGGTTCTCCGCCGCGTGGGTGAAGAACGCCCGCAGCCCGTCCCACAACTGACGGTCGGCCGGCGCACCGGGCTCGACCCCGGCCCTTACCGCCGCCAGCAGCGCGCTCGCCTCGCGCCGGATGCACGCCGTGAACAGCTCTTCCTTGGAGTTGAGATAGAGGTAGACGAGCGGTTTGGAGACCCCGGCCAGCTCGGCGATCTCGTCCATCGACGCGGCCCGGTAGCCCCGCTGTCCGAAGGTCTGCACGGCGGCGTCCATCATCTGCCGCTCCCGCACGGCACGCGGCATCCGCTTGCCCTTCACAGCCCCACCCACGTCCGCATCCTCCACCCGGCAGCCCGCATCACCGCACAGCGCGGCCCCCTCACCGGTAAGCGTACGGCGCTGCCGCCACCGGAACCCCAAGTGCCCCTGAACGCCGGGCGTCCAGGGGCACTTCGGCGGTGCGGCGCCCGCTCACGCGGTGACGGGCACCGCCACCTTCTCGTCGGCGTCGCGCACGCCGGCGCGCACGTCCTCGCGGTCGTCGACCGGCGACGACGAGGCCGAGTTGTACGCGTCGTGGTCGAGGATCTTCTCCCGGGCCGCGACGACGACCGGTACGAGCGCCTGGCCCGCGACGTTCGTGGCGGTCCGCATCATGTCGAGGATCGGGTCGATCGCCATCAGCAGGCCCACACCCTCCAGCGGCAGCCCGAGCGTGGACAGGGTGAGGGTCAGCATGACCGTGGCGCCCGTCAGGCCGGCCGTGGCGGCCGAGCCGATGACCGAGACGAAGGCGATCAGCAGGTAGTCCTGGATGCCGAGCTGCACGTCGAAGATCTGCGCGATGAAGATCGCGGCCAGCGCCGGGTAGATCGCGGCGCAGCCGTCCATCTTGGTCGTCGCGCCGAACGGCACGGCGAAGGACGCGTACTCCTTCGGCACACCGAGGCGCTCGGTGACGCGCTGGGTGACCGGCATGGTGCCGACGGAGGAGCGGGAGACGAACGCCAGCTGGATGGCCGGCCAGGCGCCCTTGAAGAACTGGAGCGGGTTGACCTTGGCGACCGTGGCGAGGAGCAGCGGGTAGACGCCGAACAGCACGATGGCGCAGCCGATGTAGACGTCGGCGGTGAAGGTCGCGTACTTGCTGATCAGCTCCCAGCCGTAGTCGGCGATGGCGAAGCCGATGAGGCCGACCGTACCGACGGGCGCGAGGCGGATGACCCACCACAGGGCCTTCTGGAGCAGCTCCAGGACCGCGTTGCTGAGCTTGAGGATCGGCTCGGCCCGGTCACCGAGCTGGAGGGCTGCGATGCCCGCGACGGCGGCCATGAAGACGATCTGGAGCACGTTCAGCTCGGTGAACGGCGTGATGACGTCGGTCGGCACGATGCCGGTCAGGAAGTCGATCCAGGAGCCGGAGCCCTCGGGCTCCTTGCCGTCCTTCGGCGTCAGGCCCGTACCGGCGCCCGGGTTGGTGACCAGGCCGATGGCGATGCCGATGGCGACCGCGATCAGCGAGGTGATCATGAACCAGAGGAGCGTACGGGTCGCCAGCCGGGCGGCGTTGTTGACCTTGCGCAGGTTGGTGATCGACACCAGGATCGCGAAGAAGACGAGCGGCGCGACGGCCAGCTTCAGGAGCTGGACGAAGATGCCGCCGACCTGCTCCAGCGTGGCCTTCAGCCAGCTGACGTCCTGGCTGCGGGCGAGCCAGCCGAGGAGGACGCCGAGGACCAGACCGGCGATGATCTGGGCCCAGAAGGGAAACCTGTCGGATATCCGGAAGCGGGTCTTCTGCTTCTCGGGCGCGCTGTCGGGCGCGGTCGCGGAGTTCGCGGACACGGACACACTCCGTTGATGACGTACGGCGATACGGGGACGGGGGTGCGGCGGCCGTGAGCTGCACGGGCACGAGACGTGCTGGAGCCTGGAGCGGTCGCCGCTGCGTGATGTCGCTTCTGATGTCAGATGTGGCGGCGACAGGCCGCGGACATGCAGCGGCAGAGATCGACATGCAGGCGGGCCACCAGCACGAGCGGGACGCTCGTGTCGGGGGAGTGCGCGGCTGCTGTCGTCATGCCGAGAACGTTAACACTTGTACTTTGAGAACATCAAAGCCGTTCTTTGGGTACGCGCCCGTGTTCCCGCCCCGCAACGCCAACGCCCCGGCCCCGGACGGGTGTCCGGGACCGGGGCGCCGGTCGGGCTTTCGCGTGTGACGTGCCTTACGCGGCGGCTACCGCGCCAGGCCGTCCTCCTGCCTGCGGTTGGACTCCAGCCTGGCCTTGGCGCTGTCCACGCGCTCGACGATCCGCTCGGACATCGCGTCCCGCTGCTTGCGCAGCAGCACGAAGCTGAGCGGCGCGGAGACCACGATGGCGAGCATCAGGACCCACAGCAGGTTGGAGTCGCCGAGTCCGGCCGGCACCACACCGAAGTGGACCAGGCCCCAGATGACGAAGAAGCAGCCGACGAAGACGCCCAGGCGCATGGCGGTGTAGCGGATCGTTGCGTGCTTGGTGCTCACGGGGGACCTTCTTCTCAACGGCACCTAAAGGGTCCCCACCAGTACAGCACAGCCCGCCCGCGAGCCGTCCGGGCCCCCGGCGGCCGACCGCACGCACCGGCGAAGGCGCCGGTCAGTGCAGTTCCAGCAGCATGACGATGTCGTCGCGGTCGTCCCCCGGGGCGACCCGGATGGCGCCGGGCACCCGCCCGACCTCCTTGTAGCCGCAGGAGGCGTAGAAGCGGTCGACGCCGGTGCCCCCGCGGCAGGTCAGCCGTATCGCGTCGATGCCCTCGAAGCCGCGGACGGCCGACTCGGCGGCGGCCATCAGGTCGCGCCCGTACCCCTTGCCCTGGTGGGCGGGGTGGACCATGACGGTGTAGAGCCACACCCAGTGCCGCATCAGCCGGTGCGTGTTGTGCGTGATGAAGGCGGTCGCGCCGACCGCGCCCTCCTCGTCGTACCCGACGAGCAGCCGCGTACGGCCGTCCTCCATCGCGGCGAGGTGCCTCAGCCACTCGGGCCGGACGTCCTCGTGGGTGACGGGAGGCACGAAGCCGACGGCCCCGCCCGCGTTGGAGACGTCCGCCCACAGGCCGAGGACGCCGTCGCGCAGGCCGGGGCCGATCCGGGGATCGAGTTCGAAGGTCAGCGCCATGCGTTCGACGATAAACGGATCAGCCGAGCGCCTGCGCCGCTATCCGCAGATCGGACACCAGGCCCCCGTAGGCCGCCTCGCGGTCGTCCGCGCGCAGGACGGCCGAGGGGTGGATGGTGGCGACCACGCTCTCCCCGCGCCCTTCGAACGGCAGCAGCATCCCGCGCTGCTTCGTCACCCGGAACGAGGAGCCGAGCAGCGCCTTCCCCGCGGTCGCGCCCAGTACGACGATGATCTCGGGGTCGACGACCCGCAGTTCGGCTTCGAGCCACGGCTTGCACGCGGTCATCTCGCGCAGGTTCGGCGCCTTGTGGATGCGGCGCTTGCCGCGCTCCGGGACGACCTCGAACTTGAAGTGCTTGACGGCGTTGGTGACGTACGTCTCGTCCGGGTCGATCCCGGCCTCGTCGAGGGCCCGGGTCAGGACCTTGCCCGCCGGGCCGACGAACGGCCGGCCCTGGCGGTCCTCCTGGTCGCCGGGCTGCTCACCGAGCAGCAGGACGCGGGCGTCCGTGCTGCCGGCGCCGAAGACGGTCTGGGTGGCGTCGCGGTGCAGCGGGCAGCCGCGGCAGCCGGCCGCCGCCTCGCGCAGGCCGGGAAGCCCGGCGCGGCCGCCGGGGAGGAAGGGCTCGGCGGTGTACGCGTCCTCGGGGGACGCGCCGGGAGGCCCGGTGTGGCTCGCCATGCGACCCGGGTACCCCCCGGGCCGCCGCCCGACACCACGAACCGGCGGTCGACCCCGCCGAACCACTCGTACGGGTCAGACGCGCATGGCCTGCGGCGACTCGCGGCGGTCGGCCTCCGGGCCCGGGTACTCGCGGATGATCTCGTACCGGGTGTTGCGCTCGACCGGGCGGAAACCGGCGTCCCGGATCAGCTCCAGCAGATCCTCGCGGCCCAGCTTGTTCGGCGTGCCGTAGTTGTCCGCGTCGTGCGTGATCTTGTACTCGACGACCGAGCCGTCCATGTCGTCCGCGCCGTGCTGGAGCGCGAGCTGCGAGGTCTGCACGCCGTGCATGACCCAGAAGACCTTGACGTGCGGCACGTTGTCGAAGAGCAGCCGCGACACCGCGAACGTCTTCAGCACGTCGACGCCGCTCGCCATCGTCGTACGGGCCTGAAGACGGTTGCGGATCTTGCCGTCCTTCATGTCCTCGAAGTCGTGCTGGTAGCGCAGCGGGATGAAGACCTGGAAGCCGCCGGTCTCGTCCTGGAGCTCGCGCAGCCGCAGCACGTGGTCCACCCGGTGGCGCGGCTCCTCGATGTGCCCGTACAGCATGGTCGAGGGGGTCTTGAGGCCCTTCTCGTGCGCCAGGCGGTGGATCCGCGACCAGTCCTCCCAGTGGGTGCGGTGGTCCACGATGTGCTGGCGGACCTCCCAGTCGAAGATCTCCGCGCCGCCGCCGGTCAGCGATTCGAGACCGGCCTCGATGAGCTCGTCGAGGATCTCGGACGCCGACATGCCGGAAACCGTCTCGAAGTGGTGGATCTCGGTGGCCGTGAACGCCTTCAGCGAGACGTTGGGCAGCGCCTTCTTCAGCTCGCTCAGGGAGCGCGGGTAGTAGCGCCAGGGAAGGCTGGGGTGCAGTCCGTTGACGATGTGCAGCTCGGTGAGGTTCTCGTTCTCCATCGCCTTGGCGAGCTTGACGGCTTCCTCGATGCGCATCGTGTACGCGTCCTTCTCGCCCGGCTTGCGCTGGAACGAGCAGTACGCGCACGACGCGGTGCACACGTTCGTCATGTTGAGGTGGCGGTTGACGTTGAAGTGGACGACGTCGCCGTTCTTGCGCGTGCGCACCTCGTGGGCGAGGCCGCCCAGCCAGGCCAGGTCGTCGGACTCGTAGAGGGCGATGCCGTCCTCGCGGGTCAGCCGCTCCCCGGCCCGGACCTTCTGCTCCAGCTCGCGCTTCAGCCCCGCGTCCATGTACGGCCGCCTCCCATATGTCTACGTAAAACAGGCTCCACCCACGGTACGCCTAGCCCTCTTCCGGCAGTTCCCCGACCCGGTTCTCCCACTTGGTGGAGAGCACGATGGTGGTGCGGGTGCGCGAGACGCCCCGCGTTCCGGAGAGCCGGCGGATCGTCCGCTCCAGGCCGTCGACGTCGCCCGCCCGGATCTTGAGCATGTACGAGTCGTCGCCCGCGATGAACCAGCAGTCCTCGATCTCCTCCAGATCGCGCAGCCGGCGCGCCACGTCCTCGTGGTCGGCGGCGTCGGAGAGCGAGATGCCGATCAGCGCGGTGACGCCGAGACCGAGCGACTTGGCGTCGACCGTGGCGCGGTAGCCGGTGATGACGCCCGCCGCCTCAAGACGGTTGATGCGGTCGGTGACGCTGGGGCCCGAGAGGCCGACGAGCCGGCCGAGCTCGGCGTACGAGGCCCTGCCGTTCTCCCTGAGGGCCTGGATGAGCTGCCTGTCCACGGCGTCCATATGCCTGAAGCCTTCCATTGTTCAGCGATACCGCGAGTTTACGTTCGCCATCTAAGGCGCGCAGGGGCCAACGCCCGGCGAAGTCTCTCAGACGATCAAGGGCGGGGGTCCGGCCGGTCCGGCCTGGAGCCGCCCAGCTCGCCCTCCCAGCGGCGGTACAGGCCGTGCGGCACGCCCGCCGCGTCCAGCACCCGCCCCGCGACGAAGTCCACCAGGTCCTGGATGTGCGTGGCCCCCGCGTAGAAGGCCGGGGAGGCCGGCAGCACCACGGCGCCCGCCTCGTCGAGTGCGACCATGTGCTTCAGGGTCTGGCCGCTCAGCGGCGTCTCGCGCACCGCGACCACGAGCGGGCGGCGCTCCTTGAGCGTCACGCTCGCCACCCGTTGCAGCAGGTCCTTGGACAGCCCGAGCACCACACCGGCCACACTGGCGGTCGACGCGGGGACGATCAGCATCCCCTTGGCCGGGTACGAGCCCGACGAGGGCCCGGCGGCGAGGTCACCGGCGGCCCAGTACCGCACGTCGCCGACGTCGGCCGTGAAGGTGCCGGGCTTCCCGTCGGCGCCGCGCGCCAGCCAGGTGCGCAGGTCCTCCTGCCAGTGGGCGTCGCGGAACGCGATCCCCGTCTCGTCCAGCAGCGTCAGCCGCGAGGCCCGGCTCACCACCAGGTCCACGCTCTCGCCCGCGTCCAGCAGGCCGCGCAGGACGGCGGCGGCGTACGGCGTGCCGGAGGCGCCGGACACGCCGACGACCCACGGGCGGCGCGGCGGCCGGCCCGGCTGCTGACTGCGTGCTCGTCCTGACTCCACGTGCCCGACCTTATCCAAGCGGGCCGGAGCGGAACCGAGTCAGGTACCCGGGACGTTCACCCGACAGGCCGCACACGCCGCACGCACCGCAGGGGGATGCCATGCCACCGACCGCCGCCGACCGGAGCCGGAGCCGCCCGGCGCGGACCGCCGCCCTGCTCATGCTCGGCTGGGTCGCGCTGCTGTGGATCCTGGAGGTGCTGGACACCGCGACCGGCGCGCTGAACACGTACGGGCTGAGCCCGCGCGACACGGGCGAGCTGCGCGACGTACTGCCGATGTCGTTCCTGCACCACGGCTTCGACCACGTCGCCTCGAACACGGTGCCGCTGCTGATCCTCGGCTTCCTGGCCGCCCTCGGCGGCACGGGCCGCTTCGTCGCCGTGGTCCTCACGATCATGGTCGTCGGCGGGCTCGGGGTGTGGCTCACCGCGCCCGCGTACTCGAACACGGCGGGCGCGTCGGTGGTCGTGTTCGGTCTCCTCGGCTACCTGCTGGTGCGGGGCTTCGTGGACCGCAGCGCCCGGGACATCCTGATCGGGCTGCTGGTCGGGGCGTTCTACGGCTCGCTGCTGTGGGGCGTGCTCCCGACGGACACCGCCGTCAGCTGGCAGGGCCACCTGTTCGGGCTGGCCGGCGGGGTGCTCGCCGCCTTCGTGTTCCGGCGGCGCTCGCCCGTCGTCACACCGTGAGGCCGCGCACCAGCAGGTCCAGCAGCGCGCACACGAACAGCGCGATGCCGATGAAGCCGTTGGTGGAGAAGAACGCCCGGTTCAGCCGGGACAGGTCGTGCGGCTTCACGATCGTGTGCTCGTAGAGGAAGGCGGCGGTCACGACGACGAGACCGGCCCAGAAGAACACCCCGGCGCCGGTGGCCAGCGCGTACCAGACGAGCAGCGCCGTCGTGACGGCGTGGCAGGCCCGCGCGCCGTACAGCGCGGCCGGGACGCCGAAGCGCGCCGGCACGGACTTCACGCCGTGGGCGCGGTCCGCGTCGACGTCCTGGCTGCCGAAGATCAGGTCGAAGCCGCCGATCCAGATCCCGACCGCCAGCCCCAGGATCACCGCGTCCCAGGACCACGTGCCGGTGATCGCGAGCCACGCCCCGACGGGGCCCATCGCCTGGGCCAGGCCGAGGATCGCGTGCGGGAAGTTGGTGAAGCGCTTCCCGTACGGGTAGACCACCATCGGCACCACGGCGATCGGCGCCAGCGCGAGGCACAGCGGGTTGAGCGCGGCCGCCGCGCCGAGGAAGACGACGACGGCGATCAGCGCGCCGGTCCACGCCGAGCGCACCGAGACGGCGCCGGTGACGAGCTCCCGGTTGGCGGTGCGCGGGTTACGGGCGTCGAGCTCGCGGTCGATGATCCGGTTGCACGCCATCGCGAACGTACGCAGCCCGACCATGGCGACGGTGACGAGCAGGAGCTTGCCCCAGTGGATGTTCCGGTCCAGCTGGAACATCGCGGTGAGGGCGGCGATGTACGCGAAGGGCAGCGCGAAGACCGAGTGCTCGATCATCACGAGCCGCAGGAACGCCTTGGTCCTGCCGCCCTGCGGGACAGCGGCGGCGGCGCTGCTCACAGTCCGTACTCCTTCCACCGGCGGTCGACCTTCGACGCCGTCTCCGGGTCGGACTCGACCATGTTCGGCCAGCCCCCGTCCCGGGTGTAGCCCTCCTCGGGCAGCTTCTTCGTGGCGTCGATGCCCGCCTTGCCGCCCCAGAACTGCTGGTACGAGGCGTGGTCGAGATGGTCCACCGGGCCCTCGACCACCGTGAGGTCGCGCGAGTAGTCGACGTTCCCGAGGGCCCGCCAGGCCACCTCGTGGTAGTTGTGCACGTCGCAGTCCTTGTCGACCACGATGATCAGCTTCTCCAGGGAGAGCATGTGCGCGCCCCAGATGGCGTGCATGACCTTCTGCGCGTGCTTCGGGTACTTCTTGTCGATCGCCACGATGACGCAGTTGTGGAAGCCGCCCGCCTCCGGCAGGTGGTAGTCCACGATGTCCGGGACGATGATCTTGAGCAGCGGCAGGAAGAAGCTCTCCGTCGCCCGGCCCAGCGGCCCGTCCTCCGTGGGCGGCCGGCCGACCACGATCGACTGGAGCAGCGGACGCCGCCGCATGGTGATCGTGTCGATCGTCAGCGCGGGGAAGTCCTCCTGCGGCGTGTAGAACCCGGTGTGATCGCCGAAGGGGCCCTCCGGCAGCATCTTCCCGGGCTCCAGCCACCCCTCCAGCACGACCTCGGCCTGCGCCGGGACCTGGAGCGGGACCGTCTTGCAGTCGACCATCTCGATCCGCCGGCCCGACAGGAATCCGGCGAAGAGGTACTCGTCGATGTCCCCCGGCAGCGGAGCCGTGGAGGCGTACGTCACGGCGGGCGGGGCGCCGAAGGCGATCGCCACCGGCAGCCGCTCCCCGCGCCGGGCCGCCACCTGGTAGTGGTTGCGGCTGTCCTTGTGGATCTGCCAGTGCATGCCGATGGTGCGCTTGTCGTGGCGCTGGAGCCGGTACAGACCGAGGTTGCGGATCCCCGACTCCGGGTCCTTGGTGTGCGTGAGCCCGAGGTTGAAGAAGGAACCGCCGTCCTCGGGCCAGGTGAAGAGCGCGGGCAGCATGTCCAGGTCCACGTCGTCGCCGGTCAGCACGACCTCGTGCACCGGGGCCGCGTCCGACTTGACCTTCTTCGGCGGCACGTGGGCCATCGCGCCGAGCTTGCCGAACGCCTCCCGCACGCCGACGAAACCGTGCGGCAGCTCCGGCTTCAGCAGGCCGCCGATCTTGTCCCGGATGTCGTCGTACGACTTCAGGCCGAGCGCCTTGAGCAGCCGGCGGTCCGTACCGAAGACGTTCATCGCCAGGGGCATCGCGGAGCCCTTGACGTTCTCGAAGAGAAGCGCCGGGCCGCCCGCCTTGTTCACCCGGTCGACGATCTCCCCGACCTCCAGGTAGGGATCGACTTCGGCCTTGATGCGCTTGAGGTCGCCCTCGCGCTCCAGCGCCCGGAGCAGCGAGCGAAGATCGTCGTAAGCCATGTGGTCCAGTATCCGGTACGCACTACGCTTGGGCCGTCACCGGGGCCGACCACCGCGCCCCGCGGTCCGCGCTCTGGGAGCTTGCACTCATGCTCAGGTATCTGCCGTTCCTTCTGGTCCTGGCGCTGTGGATCTACGCCTTCATCGACTGCCTGAACACCCCCGAGGACGAGGTCCGCCACCTGCCCAAGGTGGTCTGGGTGATCATCGTGCTGCTCTTCGGCGAGGTCCTGATCGGCCCGGTCGCCTGGCTGGCGGTGGGCAAGGTCCGCAAGGGCGCGCGGGGCGGGAGCACGCCCTCCGAGTGGCACCGCAGGCAGCGCCGGCAGTGGGTCGCCCCCGACGACAACCCGGACTTCCTCAAGTCGCTCAAGGACGAGGCCGCGCCGTCCGGGACGAATGGCGAGGACGAGTCCCCGACGAAGGACCGGGAGGCGGACCCGCGCCGCGCACAGGAGCCCGAGCGCCGCGAGGACGGCGGCCCGGAGGACCCGGCGCCCCCGAAGGCCTGACCCGGCGGCCGGAAACAAGCCGGCCCGTGACGTCGAAAACCTGTGCCCCGTCAGCTCACTTTCAGTAAGCTGGAGTTAACGTAGCGACACCTGTTGCTGGTGCGGGGGGGCACTGTGGACAGAGAGCTGTTCGGTCGTGAGGCAGTCCTCGACGGCCTCGCGCCACGGCTCATAGGTCTGCCGCCGCGCGGGTTCCAGAAAGTGCCGTTCGAGCACCGCGACGACGTCCCGGCCGTCGTCCTGACCGGCGGTCGCGGCATGGGCAAGACCGCCGTCCTGAAGCGGCTGCACAGCGGCTACAAGCAGCGCACGCCGGTGGGTCTGATCGACTGCGAGCGACCGCAGTTCGCGGACCGGCCCGCCGCGCTGTCGTCGTCCTGGTCCCCCGTCACCGAAGCGCTCGCCGAGCTCGGCGAGCAGCTCGCGCCGGCCGTGCACGGCGCCGGCGCCGTCGAGTTCCCGAGGCTGGCGGCCGGACTGCTGGCCGTGGCGAGCCTCGGCTGGCGGCCGCACGACGACGAGAACATCCTGGCCGAGGGACTGAGGCTCGGCCTGCTCGTCGAGCCGGGTTCGCGGTGGCGCAACCAGACCCGCACCTGGCTCACCAAGGTCGTGGCGAAGTTCGCCGCCATGGCCTCCGGAGTGGGGCCCGGCCTCGACGTGATGGTGGAGGCCACCGTCGAGTCGCTGCTGGACGACCTGTTCAACCGGGGCCAGCGCGCCTCCGCCGAGTGGTACGGCGACTACCCCGGCGCCGGCGGCAGGGCCAAGCGCGGACTGACCCTGCTGGCGCTGCACTTCCGGCGCGGCGACGAGCACCGCGTACGGGCCGAGCGGCACCTGGTCGGCGCCCTGCGGGCCGATCTGGACGCGGCGTACCACGGGCTGGGACGGCTGCGCCGGGTCGGGCGGCCGGTGGTGCTGATCGACAACGCGCAGGCCCCGCTGGGCCGCCGGCTCGTCGAGCCGGTGCTGCGCGACCGCGCCGAGGGCAGGCGCGACCCCGTGGTCCTCTTCGCGGCCCTGCGCGGGCACGACCACCCCGCCCTGCGCCACGCCGTGCGCCGCACCCTGCCGGAGGTCCGCCACGAACTGCGGTGGCAGCGCGGGCGGGAGATCGCCTCGGGTGCGGTGGCCGTCGAGCTGACCCCGCTCGAACCGGAGCACGTACGGCAGTTCCTCGACCTGACCGACGTACGGCAGAGGGCGCATCCCAAGCTCGCGCGCGCCGTGCACCGGCTGACCGGCGGCCGGCCGGTGGGCGTCGACCTGCTGGCGCGGGCCGCCGGGCAGGACCCGCAGCCGGAGCGGTTCACGCCCGCCTCGCTGCTCGCCGCGCCCGTCACCCTGCGCGAGGACAGCGACGGGCGGGCCGTGGCCGCCGAGCTGCTGGCGCGGCTGGTGCCACCGTCGCGGCTGGACTGGCTCACCGTGCTCGCCCCCGCGCACGACGTCCCCTCGGCCGAGGCGCTGGCCGCCTCCCGGCTGCCGGGCGAGGAGGGGCGTGCGGGACTGGCCGCCGTACGGGACGTGCGGACCCTGCTCCTCGACGAGCACTGGACGCAGAGCCCCGAGCACTTCGTGGGCGACGCGTTCCTGCGGACGCTGCTCCTGCACCGGCTGCGGTACGGCGACCCGGACTTCGCCCGGTGGCGGGCGGTGCACGAGACCCTGCGCGGCCACTACGGCGACGGCCCCCGGCGGTACCACCACGAACTGGCGCTGGGGACGACGGAGGGCGCGGTGACGTACCTGCGGGAGACGTTCGCCCGCTCCGACGCCCGCGTCTGGCTGGACGAGCTGCGCTTCATCGCGTCGGCGCCGTGCTTCGACGAGCCGGACGAACGGCGTTCCGTGGCGCTCGGCCGCTCCGGCGCAGGCGCGCCGGCCGGCGTCGACGCCACGCTCCATGCGCGCATCCGCCGCCTGCTGTTCGCGGTGTGGCAGCTGACCGATCCGCTGGCCCTTCCGGACGACGAGGTGACCGAGAAGATGGGATACGAGCTGGGGCTCCTCTCGGAGCTGCACAGTTCCGGCAACGAGATCCTCTGGCAGGCGTCCCGCTCGTGGCCGCAGGCCGTGCGCGAGTGGCGGTCGCCCAGCGGCGTGGGAGGTGCGGCATGACGGACTGGCTGCGTCGCGTCTTCTGGTTCACACCACTGCGCAAGGGATTGACGGTGCTGCTGGTGCTGGCGGTGGCCGGTGTCGCCGCGTACGGCGGTTACCGCGTCCTCAACCCCGACCTGTCCTGCGCCGACGGCGTGGCCCGCCCCGAGGCGGGCGCGGAGTGCGTCGGCGTTTCGGGCGACGGGTACGCGTTCGGGGTGGACGCGCTGAAGCAGGTCGCCGCCGCGGTCGCGCGGGAGAACGACCGGGTGAAGGGCGACTACGCGACGGTGGCGCTCATGCTGCCGCTCACCTCCACCGACAGCGGCATGCGCACCAAGATCGTGCAGGAGGTCCAGGGCGCGTACCTGCGCCAGTACGCCGCCAACCACGACTCCAACGACGAGCTGCCGAAGATCCGGCTGGTCCTGGCCAACACCGGCATGGGCAACGCCCACTGGCGCACGACGGTCGAGGCGCTCAAGGGCATGGTGGACGCGCCGCACCACCTGCGGGCGGTGTCCGGCGTCGCCACCAGCAGCGCCGAGACCAAGGCCGCGGTGAAGGAACTGACCGGCGCGGGCATTCCGGTGGTGGGCACCACCATCACCGCCGACGACATCGCCAACGGGCCCGGCGGCGACCCGTATCCGGGGCTCGCCCGGGTGTCGCCCACCAACCGGGACGAGGCCCGCGCCATCGCGCGGTTCGGCAAGGTCGACGCCGAGAAGGCCGTACTGGTCCAGGACACCCGCGGCGGCGACCACTACACGGCCACCCTCAAGAAGGCGTTCGCGGACCTGCTGAAGGACGCGCCGTACGAGCCGCAGCTCTTCACCTCGCCGCCCGACCCCACCGACGAGGGCTCCACCCCCAACACCTTCCGGCAGATCACCCTGCTGCTGTGCGACACCCGCGCGGACACGGTGTACTTCGCCGGGCGCCACACCCAGCTGCGGCAGTTCGTGAACGCGCTGGGCAAGCGCGGCTGCCAGGACCGGAAGTTCACCGTCCTGACCGGTGACGAGGGTTCGTACCTGGGAGCGGACGACAAGCTGGACGACAGCGCGCTCTCACGGAAGGTCAGCGTCCGGTACGCCGCGCTGGCGCACCCGGACGCCTGGACGAAGCCCGGCGCCCCCAGGACCGGCGGGTCGAAGACGGACTACGCGACCTTCACCGGTCTGCTCGCGCGGGCGGCGGGGCCCGACATGGGGCCGATCGGCCCCACCTCGCTCACCGACGGGCAGGCGATCATCGCCTACGACGCCATGTCGACCGCCGTGCAGGGCATACGGGAGGCGACCCCGGCGGGCGAGAAGCTGCCGCGGATCGGTGACGTCGTCACCCAGTGGCCGCAGACGAAGGCGTCGCTGAAGGTACAGGGCGCCAGCGGCTGGATCTGCCTGGACAACCACGGGAACCCGTACAACAAGGCGGTCCCCATCGTGGAGCTGGCCCGCGACGGCACGCCCCGGTTCGTCGAGATCGCCTGGCCCGAGGGCAGGCCCCCGGCTCAGGACTGCGTCCCGCCGGCCGCCTCGTAACCGGCGTACAGCTCACGGTGGGCGGCCGGGGCCCACGCCGACCAGTCGCGCGGGCGGCCGGCGAGCGCCTCGACGAGGTAGTCGAAGTGCTGGTGCCACCGGGCGAGGCGGCTCGCCGGGGCCTCCCCGGCGGAGGGAGACGCCTCGTGGGTGAACCGCAGCACCGTGCTCGCGTGCCCCAGGGCGGGCTCCAGGTGGAAGCGGACCCGCCCGAGCACGTCGAGGGTGTACTCGGCGACGTGCTCAACGTCCCAGGCGGTGACCGTGCCCCGCTCGGCGCGGCCGCCCCCGGGGCCCGGGTCCGGCCACCGCAGGACGACGGCCCCGCCCAGCCGGGGCTCCAGCACGTCCGCCGCCGCCAGCCACTCCCGCAGGCCGCCGGGGGTGGCGACGGCGGGCCAGACCTCGTGCGCGGGATACGGCAGGCGCAGCGAGAACCGCACCGCGTCCGTACCGTCGTGGGGCTCGACGCCGCCGCGCCCGATCACCTCGGTCATGCTTCCAGCGTCCCCCCGCGCGGCCGCCCGCGCACCCGCCGGCGCGGGTCAGACGCCCGCGTAGGAGTGCTTGCCGGAGAGGAAGATGTTGACGCCGTAGTAGTTCCACAGCCAGCAGCCGAACGCGAAGAGCGCCAGGTAGGCGGCCTTGCGGCCCTTCCAGCCGGCCGTCGCGCGGGCGTGCAGGTAGCAGGCGTACGCGACCCACGTGATGAAGGACCAGACCTCCTTGGGGTCCCAGCCCCAGTAGCGGCCCCAGGCGTCGCCCGCCCAGATCGCGCCCGCGATGATCGTGAACGTCCACAGCGGGAAGACGGCGGCGTTCACGCGGTAGCTGAACTTGTCGAGCGTGGCGGCCGACGGGAGGCGCTCCAGGACCGAGGACGCGAAGGCACCCGGCTCGCCGCCGGCGTCGAGCTTCGCCTCGTACGCGTCGCGGAAGAGGTAGAGCAGCGTGCCGACCGCGCCGAGGTAGAACACCGCGCCGCAGAAGATCGCGGTGGAGACGTGGATCCACAGCCAGTACGAGTCGAGCGCCGGAACGAGCTGGTCGCTGTCGGTGTAGAGCCACTTCGTGGCGATGCCGAGGTCCAGCAGGACCGTGGTGACCAGCGGCAGGCCGGCCCAGCGGACGTTCTTCCCGGCGGCCAGGAGCGCGAGGAACACGCCGACGACCACCGTGGAGAAGGTGATCGAGAACTCGTACATGTTGCCCCACGGCGCGCGCTGCACCGACAGGGCGCGGGCGACGACACCGCCCGCCTCGACGAGGAAGGCGAGCGTCGTGAGGGAGACGGCGACGCGTCCGTAGAGGTCGCCCTTCTCGGTGCCGCCCGCGGCGCCGGGGCCGTCGGGGACGTCACGGGCGCCGGCCGCCGAGCGGGTGACGACCTTCGGCCTGTCCAGGACGGTGGTGGAGCCGCCGGCCCGCACCGTCACCGCGGGGGCCGCCGTGTTCGCGCCCCGCGCGGTCAGCGCGGCGGCGGTGCGGCCCACCTTGCTGCGGCTGCCGAAGACCCATTCGGCGATGAACGCGAGGAAGGCCAGCGTGTAGACGGCCATCGACGAATAGATCAGCACATTGCTGATGTGGGCGAGGTTCTCGTTGGTCTCGGCCGCGAGATTCACGCGCGGACTCCTTCGACAGGTTCAGCGGGATCAGGTGCCGTCGGCACCTGTGAATTGAGCGTTGCGGCCAGGTCGGCCAGTTCCTCGGGAAGCTTCGAGGACTCACTGCGGCCGAGTCCGGCCATCTCGACGACGGTGACGCCGTCCTCCCCCCGTACGGCCCGGACCCAGATCCGGCGGCGCTGGATGAACAGCGAACCGGCGAGCCCGGCGATCGCGGCGACCGCTCCCCCGAGGGCCGTCACGTTGCCGGGCTGCTGGGAGATCTGGAAGGTCGCCCACTCCTGCACGCCCTCCTCGAACGTGATGGAGCCCGCGCCGCCCGGCAGCTTCATCGTCTCGCCCGGCAGCAGCCGCTGCTTGAGGTCTTCGCCCCGCTCGTCCTTGAACGCCTTCATCTTGCGCTTGTCGAGCTGGTACACGTTCTGCGGCAGGCCGGCGTCGACGCCGAGGCTGCCGTGGAACGCGTTGAGCGCGAGGACGGGGAAGTCGAGACCCGGGTACTGAGAGAGCATCGTGCCCTTGCCCGCGCCCGCGAACGTCGGCACGAAGAACGCCTGGAAGCCGAGCTGGTCCTTCTTGCCGTTCTTGCCGCGGTAGCCGTCCATGACCTTGATCGCGCCGGACGAGGTGACGTTGGAGTCCATGGGCAGCAGCGGCACCGCGCCCTTGAAGACCTCCTTGCCCCGCCCGTCCCTGACGGTGACGACGGGGGCGTACCCGTGACCGATGAGGTGGACCTTGGAGCCGTCGACCTCCAGCGGCTTGTTGACCTCGATCACGGTCTTCTTCTCGGGGCCGTCCGCGCCCTCGGAGTACGTGACGTGCGCCTCGTACGTCCGGGGCGTGCCGCGCTGGGGGCCGGAGCGCTCGTACGTCCCGACGAACTTGTCCAGCCGGAAGCTGAACGGCGCCAGGTCGTGCTCCTTGTCGAACAGCGACCCGGACTTGAAGTCGTCGTACTGCGTGAGCGTGTTGGCGAAGCCGCCGCCCTGCACTATCAGCTTGCCGCCCTCGGACTTGAAGAGCTGCCCGGCGGCGAACGACACCAGCATCACGATGAGGGCGATGTGGAAGACGAGGTTCCCGGCCTCGCGCAGGTAGCCCTTCTCGGCGGCGACCGCGTCCCCGACGGCGTGGGACCGGAAGCGGCGCCGCTTCAGCATCGCCAGCGCGGCCTCGCGGACCTGCTCGGGCTCGGTCTCCGTACGCCAGGTCGTGTACGCGGGAAGCCGCGTCAGGCGGCCGGGCGCGCCCGGCGGGCGGCCGCGGAGCTGACCGACGAACTGCCAGGTGCGGGGGACGATGCAGCCGATGAGGGAGACGAACAGCAGGATGTAGATCGCGGAGAACCACACCGAGCTGTAGACGTCAAAGAGGCCGAGGTCGTCGTAGAGCGGCGCGAGCGTCTCGTGCGCCGCTCTGAACTCCTCGACCTTGGTCTCGTCCACGGCGGTCTGCGGGACGAGGGAGCCCGGGATCGCGCCCAGGGAGAGCAGGAAGAGGAGGATCAGCGCGACCCGCATCGAGGTCAGCTGCCGCCAGAACCAGCGCGCCCAGCCCGTCGTCTCGCGCCAGACCCAGGCGGCGCGGCCGGCCGCGCCGGGCTCCATCACACCGCCGAAGGAGCCGGGGACGGCCCGTTCCTGGGGGGCGGTGGAGAGCTGGGCGCCGGCTTCCCCGAGTTCGCGCTCGTCGGCGGCGGTCGTCTCGTCCGTCGTCTCGGTCTTGCTCATGGAACTCAGATCCCCACCGTGAAGCTGTTCGTCCAGCCCTGCATGTCCTGAATGATGCCGTCCCAGATCCCCGTGACGAGCAGGACGCCGGTGGCGATCATCATCAGTCCGCCGATGCGCATCACCCACGCGTAGTGCTTCTTGACCCAGGAGAACGCGCCGAGCGCCCGCCGGAACGCCATCGCGGCGAGCACGAAGGGCACCCCGAGGCCGACGCAGTACGCGACGGTCAGTACGGCTCCGCGTCCCGCGCTCGCCTCGGTGAACGAGAGCGTCGTGACGGCGCCGAGCGTCGGGCCGGTGCACGGCGCCCAGCCGATGCCGAAGAGGGCGCCCAGTACGGGCGCTCCGGCGAGTCCGGCCGCCGGCCGCTTGTGGAAGCGGAACTCGCGCTGGGTGATCCAGGGCATCAGCCCCATGAAGAAGAGACCCATGAGGATCATCAGCCCGCCGAGCACCCGGGACAGCGTCTCCTGGTGCTCCTGGAGCGTCTGGCCGAAGTAGCCGAAGAGCGCCCCGGTCGACACGAAGACGGCGGTGAAGCCGAGCACGAACAGCGAGGCGCCGGCGACCATCCGCCCGCGCCTGGCCTCCGCCAAGTCGGTGCCGCTGATCCCGGTGACGTACGACAGGTATCCCGGTACGAGCGGCAGCACGCACGGCGAGAAGAACGAGACGAGACCGGCGGCGACGGCGATCGGCAGGGCGAGGATCAGGGCACCGCTCAGAACCGTCGGGTTCGGGTCGGTGATCGCGGCGGCGAGAAAGCTCACGTGGTCACTTCTCCGCGATCAACGGGTCGATCATCTCGCGCAGCTTCTTCTCGTTGAGCGCGGTCAGCGAGCGGGCCGCGATCCTGCCCTCCCGGTCGATCACGATGGTCGACGGAATGGCCTGCGGATGCAGACTTCCCTTGGGGAATCGCAGGAGGAGCTTGCCGATCGGGTCGTAGAGGCTGGGGTACTCGACGCCGTAATCCTCTTCGAACTTGATCGCGGGCTGCGTGGAGTGGTCGCGCGTGTTGATGCCGACGAACTCGACGCCCTCGTCCTTGGTCTCCTTGGCGACCTTCGCGAAATGCGGGGCCTCCGCGCGGCAGGGCGGGCACCAGGAGCCCCAGACGTTCATGACGACGACCTTGCCCTTGAAGTCGTCGACGTCGAGCTTCTCGCCCTGGAGGTTCTCGCCGTCGAGCTTGGGGGCGTCCTGCCGCTGCCCGGCGGCGACGGTGGAGATGCCGCCGCTGCCGGTCACGAAGTTCGTGCCGCCGGACTTCGACGAGTCGGCGCCGCCGCCCGAGCACGCGGAGAGCGCGAGTGCGCCCGCGATCACGACGGCGCCCGCCGACGTGGCGCGGCGGGTGCGGGGCGAGCGGCGGCGGAGGGCGCGGCTGAGGCTCATGTGAAAAGTTTCGCATGGGCGTTCCAGCGATCTTCCGCGCCCCCCATGGTGCCCGTAAAGCCCCTTGTCAAGACGCCTTAAGGAATGACTTCCAGCCACCCGCCGGGGACTGTCCGACTTCGAGGGTACGGAGCTTTTCGAGCACCTTCGGGTCCTGCACGTCGAGCCAGTCGCAGAACTGCCGGAACGAGACCAGGCGCACGTCCTTCTTGCCGGCCATTTCCTTGATCGCCTCTTCGACGGCGTCCATGTAGATTCCGCCGTTCCACTGCTCGAAGTGGTTGCCTATGAAGAAGGGCGCGCGATTGCTTTCGTACGCCCGCTGGAATCCGGCGAGATAGGCGTCGGTCGCCTGCTTCTTCCAGGCGGGGTAGCGCGACGGCATGCCCTGGGTGGAATTCTTCGACTGGTTGGCGAGGATGTTGTAGTCCATCGACAGGACCTCGAAGGAGTGGCCGGGAAACGGCATGGCCTGGAGCGGCAGGTCCCACAGGCCGCCCCGCTTGCCGGGCCACATCTGGCGGCCGCCGGGCGAGCTGGCGTCGTAGCGCCAGCCGAGCTTCTTCGCCGTCGGCAGCAGGTTGTCCTGGCCGAGGAGGCAGGGGGTGCGGCCGCCGACGAGTTCCTTCTCGTAGTCGAAGGGCAGCGGGTCGAGGTCGGTCCAGCCGCTGTGGGTCTTCCACTGGGTGACGAACGACTTCGCCTGGGCGGTCTCGTTCTCCCACTGGGCGGGGGTCCAGTTGCCGACGGTGCCGGAGCCGGCGCAGAAGTGGCCGTTGAAGTGGGTGCCGATCTCGTGGCCCTCCAGCCAGGCCCGGCGGACGTACTTCAGCGTGTCCTTGATGTGGTCGTCGGTCAGGTAGCCGATGTCGGACGCGCCGACGGGGTTGTTCGGCGGCTTGTAGAGGCTCTTCTTCGACTCGGGCAGCAGGTAGAGCCCGGAGAGGAAGAAGGTCATCGCCGCGTCGTGGTCCTCGGCGAGCTTGAGGAAGCGGGGGAACAGGCCGTTGCCGACCTCGCCCGCCCCGTCCCACGAGAAGATCACGAACTGCGGCGGGGTCTCGCCGGGCTGGAGCGGGACCGGCTTCTCCGGCTGGTTCGGCTGCTTGCCGGTGTCGGCCGTCGAACCGTCGCCTATCAGGCGTATCTCCTCCGGGGCCCCGCCGGGCGACGCCTTGCCGCCGCCCTTGGCGGAGCCGGCCCCCGTCCAACCCGGGGCGCCGCAGCCGGCCATGCCGACCGCGGCCGCCGCCCCGAGTCCCAGTCCGAGCAGACCCCTTCGACTCATGTCCCGCATAACGTCGCCCCATCCGCGCTCGTCGTCCCCGTTGACGCCCGTCGGTCGTACAAACGGACAATGGGTAAGAGGCGGTGGTGCCGAAACGGGTTCCGGCGAAACGGCAAATTCTCGCCGCGGCGGCCGGAAAGCGCGGGATATTACGCGCCGAATGCCTTCGCTTTACCCTTTACCGGCTTGGCGCCGGCCAGCAGGTGCGGCGGTACGAGATCGCGGGCCGGCTCGCTGTAGGCGACGGACACGATCTTGTCGCCCTCGAAGGTGAACGACGTGAGCGAGGCGAGCGTGCACTGCCGCTTGCGCGGGTCGTGCCACAGCCGCCGCCGCTCGACGAAGCTGCGCAGCGTCCAGATCGGCAGCTGATGGCTCACGGCGACGGCCTCCCGCCCGCGCGCCGCGTCACGCGCGGCGGTGAGCGCGCCCATCATCCGTACGACCTGCTCGATGTACGGCTCACCCCACGAGGGCTGGAACGGGTTCGTCAGGTGCTTCCAGTTCGCGGGGCGGCGCAGCGCCCCGTCGCCGACTCCGAACGCCTTGCCCTCGAAGACGTTGGCCGCCTCGATCAGCCGCTCGTCGGTGGCCAGGTCGAGACCGTGCGCCTTGGCGACGGGCGTGGCCGTCTCCTGAGCGCGCTCCAGCGGCGAGGCGACGACATGGGCGATGTCGCGGGCCGCGAGGTGCTCGGCGACGCGGTCGGCCATCTGCCGGCCGAGGTCCGAGAGGTGGTATCCGGCGCGGCGCCCGTACAGCACGCCGTCCGGATTGTGCACCTCGCCGTGGCGCACGACGTGGACGACGGTGGTCTCGCTCATGCCGTGGCCTCCGCTGCGGCGCGGGCGGCGGCGGGCAGCGCGTCGGCGATGCGCTCGACGGCCCGCGCGTCGTGGGCGGTCGACACGAACCAGGACTCGAAGGCGGACGGCGGCAGGTACACGCCGTCGGCCAGCATCGAGTGGAAGAAGGCGTTGAAGCGGAAAGCTTCCTGCTTGCGCGCGTCGTCGTAGTCGCGCACCTCGTCCGCCGTGAAGAACACGGAGAACATGTTGCTCGCCGTCTGGAGCCGGTGCGCCACGCCCTCCTTGGAGAGCGCCGCGGTGACCAGCTCCTGGATCTCCCGCGACACCGCGTCGACCCTCGCGTACGCCGCGTCGTCCAGCAGCCGCAGCTGCGCGAGACCGGCGGCGGTCGCGACCGGGTTCCCGGAGAGCGTGCCCGCCTGGTAGACGGGGCCCGCCGGCGCGAGGTGCGCCATGACGTCGGCGCGTCCGCCGAAGGCCGCGGCCGGGAAGCCGCCGCCCATGACCTTGCCGAAGGTCATGAGGTCGGGCGCGACGCCGTCGACGCCGTACCAGCCGGCCTTCGACGTACGGAAGCCGGTCATGACCTCGTCGGAGATGTACAGCGCGCCGTCGGCCCTGCACAGGTCCCGGAGCCCGGCGTTGAAGCCCTCGCCCGGCGGGACGACGCCCATGTTGCCGGGCGACGCCTCGGTGATGACGCAGGCGATCTCGCCCGGGTGGGCGGCGAAGGCGGCCCGTACGGCGTCGAGGTCGTTGTACGGCAGGACGATCGTGTCGCCCGCCTGAGCGCCCGTCACGCCGGGCGTGTCCGGCAGCGCGAAGGTCGCGAGGCCCGAGCCGGCGGCGGCGAGGAGCGCGTCCACGTGGCCGTGGTAGCAGCCGGCGAACTTCACGACCTTCGCGCGGCCGGTGAAGCCGCGGGCGAGGCGGATGGCCGACATGGTCGCCTCGGTACCGCTGGAAACGAGCCGTACCTGCTCGACCGGCGCGACCCTGGCGACGATCTCCTCGGCGAGCGCGACCTCGCCCTCGCCGGGCGTGCCGAAGGACGTGCCGCGGGCCACGGCCTCCTGAACAGCCGCGATCACCTTCGGGTGGGAGTGGCCGAGGATCATCGGTCCCCACGAGCACACGAGGTCGACGTACTCGCGACCGTCGGCATCGGTGAGGTACGGACCGGAACCGGACACCATGAACCGGGGCGTACCGCCCACGGCTCGGAATGCGCGGACCGGAGAGTTCACGCCGCCGGGCGTCACGAGGGACGCGCGGTCGAAAAGCGTCTGCGAAACTGGGGCGTCATAGGGGAAGCTCACACAAGCCATGGTGTCAGAGGCTCCGACGGTCTTGCGGACTGGTGTTTCACCGCACGGCCGTGGGGGAGGTCACTGACACGATGATCGGGTTGCGCGGCCGTGGCCGCGAGTGGTCGGGTGGAGATATGCATCGCGGTGGCGGAGTGGGCGAGGGGACCGACGACCTGGGTCCCGAGCGGGCCCAGGGGGGCCGGCATCGGCGTGAGCGGGAACGCGGAGCGAGGGCGGCGGACAGGCGCGAGGCGAACGCGAACGCGAGCGCGAAGGCGGACACGGGAAACAGGAGTGGCCGGGTGGGGGTGACCTACAAGTACTTCGGCGCTCCGAACGGAGCCACCGCGGCCCGTGTGCCCATCTCGATGCGCCCGGAGGAACTGGGCGGCGACGAGCTCGGCATGGGCGGCATGTTCACGAAGATCAAGCCGGAGACGGTGGCCGCGATGGTCCTGACCGGCATTGAAGGCATACCGCTGCACAAGGTCCCGCCGCTCGAACTGGTCGTGCTGCACCCCGACTACGCGGTGGTCAAGCTCCCCATGACGGTCGTCGATCCGCTGCGCGGCATCGGCGAGGAGTCGGTGGGCGCGGCGGCCTTCATCTGGTCGACGGTCCCGGACCGCGGCGGGCCGCGCGACGCGTTCAACGTCTACCAGCTGCTGCACGAGTGGCAGGACTTCAGCCACCGGCTGCACGAGGCGGGGCACCAGCCGTACTGCCTGGTCTGGCCCTGACCGGGCCTTCTGCCTCTCCCGCACGGCTCGTCCGGCAGGCGCCGGACGATCTGCGGGGCAGCCGCGGGGTCCGTGCGGGGCCACTGGTCAGACCGGCGGGAGTGACCTCTCGATCAAAGGTAGGGCCGTCCGTACCCCACATATGATCTTCAGAAACCTCCTCGGCGTGCCGATGCATCGGGCATCGACACCGAAGGAGGCCCGTCATGGGCGACATTCTGACGGCCCTCGCCATACCGGCCCTGTTGTGCGCGAGTGGTCTCTACGCTGCGGGTTCCTGCTGGTGGCGGAGGCGGCACCCGGCCCCGCCGCCCTACTCGCAGAGCGCCGCCCGGCTGGCGGAGCTCGACCTGCTGGCGGTCGCCGAGGGGATCATCCGGGAATCGTGGGCGGAGCTGGACGAGCTCTACCGCGCCGCCCCGGCGTCGGATTCCGCTCCCGGCTCACCCCGCCCGCGACACGGGACGCGGAGGCTGAGATCGCCCGGCCCGTGACAGGAGCGCCCGGGGCCGGGCCCGTGGCGCCGGAGACCGGGCGGCGTCCGGACGGCACGCCGCGTCCACCACCGAAAAGCCCTGGATGCGGCGTACGCCCCGATGGCATGCTGGCGGCGTGAACGGACCGCAGATCCACCTCAGCGTCGCCCCCGAGCTGCACCTCTTCGTCGCGGCGGACCGGCGCGGCGGGCCGACGGCCGTGACCACCGACGGAGCCTCGTCGCTCGGCCACGTCGTCGAGTCGCTCGGCATCCCGCTCACCGAGGCGGGACGCCTGCTCGTCGACGGCCGGGAAGTGGCGGCGTCGCACGTCCCGGCGGCGGGCGAGAGCGTCGAGGTGCACGCGGTCCGGCGCCCCCAGCAGGTGCCCGGGGCACCGCTGCGCTTCCTCCTCGACGTACACCTGGGCACGCTGGCGCGGCGGCTGCGGCTGCTGGGCGTCGACGCGGCGTACTTCAGCGAGGACGTCGGCGACCCGGCGCTCGCCGCCTACTCGGCGCGCGACCGGCGCGTACTGCTGTCGCGGGACCGGGGGCTGCTGCGGCGCCGCGAGCTCTGGGCCGGCGCCTACGTCTACAGCGACCGGCCCAAGGAGCAGCTCGACGACGTGCTCAGCCGGTTCGCGCCCGCACTCTCCCCCTGGACGCGGTGCGTGGCCTGCAACGGCGACCTCAAGGACGCCACCAAGGAGTCCGTGAGCGGCTACCTGGAGGACGGCACGGAGCGCTCGTACGACGTCTTCGCCCAGTGCACGGCGTGCGAGCGGGTGTACTGGAACGGCGCGCACCACTCCAGCCTCCAGACGATCGTCGACGAAGCCCTGCGCACGTACGACGCCGCCCGTGACCAGCGGCAAGCTTCCTGAAGAACCCGGCCGTCGCTACGGCCGCTCCGCCGTCAGATACCGCTGCACGGTGGGCCCCAGCCAGTCGACGATCTCCTGGCGGGTCATCTCCACGGCGGGCGGCAGCCGCAGCACGTACCGGGCCATCGCCATGCCGAGGATCTGGGAGGACACCAGGGCGGCCCGAGTCGGCGCCTCTTCGGGGACCGGGCTCAACCCGGCGGCGACCGGTCCGAGCTGCTCGCGGAAGACCGCCCGCATCCGCTCGGCCCCAGCGGCGTTGGTGACGCCGACCCGCAGCAGGGCCGTCAGCACCTCGTCGGCCTCCCAGCGGTCGAGAAAGTGCTCGACCAGCACGGCCCCGACATACCGGCCCGGCAGCGCGCCCAGCTCGGTCAGCCGTTCCAGGTCGGGCATGCGCAGGTCGAACTCCGAGGCGGCCGCGAACAGCCCCTCCTTGTTGCCGTAGTACCGCATCACCATCGAGGGGTCGATGTCGGCGTCGCGCGCGATGGCGCGGATGGTGGCGCGCTCGTACCCGTCGGCCGCGAACCGCTCGCGGGCGGCGTCGAGGATCGCCGCCCTCGTGGCGTCGGACCGGCGGCGCGGCGGGGCGTGGGGGTCAGGCGGTTCACTCACGCCAACAACTGTAGGCCCACATACGTTGGCGCGCCAACCCCTCCGCGCCGAGCCCCCTCCGCGCCGGGCTGCCGCACCTGCGCCCCGCCTTCCCGCCGCACCCCCGTGGCACGCTGAGCGCATGACCGTCGCCCGCTCCGCAGCCCTCTTCGTCGTCGCCGCCCTGTTCGAGATCGGCGGAGCCTGGCTCGTCTGGCAAGGCGTACGCGGCGGACCCCACGGCCACGGCCGGGGCCTGCTGTGGACCGGCGCCGGCGTCGTCGCCCTCGGCGCGTACGGATTCGTCGCCACCCTCCAGCCCGACGGCGAGTTCGGCCGCATCCTGGCGGCGTACGGCGGGGTGTTCGTCGCCGGGTCCCTCGCCTGGGGCATGGTCGCCGACGGCTACCGACCCGACCGCTGGGACGTCGCCGGCGCGCTCGTCTGCCTCGCCGGGATGGCCCTCATCATGTACGCACCACGGTCTCGCTAGCCTGTCCCCATGTCTACGCCTATCGCCGTCATCACCGGAGCGAGCAGCGGAATCGGCGCCGCCACCGCGCGCCGACTGGCCGCCGCGGGCTACCGCGTCGTGCTCACCGCCCGCCGCAAGGACCGCATCGAGGCCCTGGAGGCGGAGCTCACCGCCGCCGGCCACCAGGCGACGGCGTACGCGCTGGACGTCACCGACCGCGCGGCGGTCGACGAGTTCGCCACCGCCTTCCGCACCCTGGCCCTCCTGGTCAACAACGCCGGCGGCGCGCTCGGCGCCGACCCCGTCGCCACCAGCGACCCCGCCGACTGGCGCCAGATGTACGAGACCAACGTCATCGGCACCCTCAACCTCACCCAGGCCCTGCTCCCCGCTCTCACGGCGAGCGGCGACGGCACGGTGGTCGTCCTCTCCTCCACCGCCGGCCACGGCACGTACGAGAACGGCGGCGGCTACGTGGCGGCCAAGCACGGCGCGCACGTCCTCGCCGAGACGCTCCGGCTGGAGATCGTCGGCACCCCCGTCCGCGTCATCGAGATCGCGCCCGGCATGGTCAAGACCGAGGAGTTCGCCACCACCCGCTTCCGCGGCGACGCCGACAAGGCCGCCAAGGTGTACGCGGGCGTCGCGGAGCCCCTCACCGCCGACGACGTGGCCGAGACCATCACCTGGGCCGTCACCCGCCCCAGCCACGTCAACATCGACCTCCTGGTCGTCCGCCCCCGCGCCCAGGCGTCGAACACCAAGGTCCACCGCGAGCTGTGAGCCGGCGGGGGCCGGGCGTCGTACGCACCGCGAGCGGCCCGCGACTGAAACCCGTCGCGGGCCGCCCCGCACGAGGCGCCGGTGACCGCTACGTCCCGCCGCTCTGGTCGCGGGCCTCGCCGGCCACCGTCCGGCCGGACTCACGAGCCCGTTCCGTGACCTGACCCGCCTGGTCGCGGGCCTGCTCCTGCGTCGTACGGGCGGCCTCGGCGGCGGTCTCCTTGACGCCCTGCACCGCCTGCTGCGCCGCCTGCGTGGCGTCCTCCTTCAGGTGCTGCGCCGACTCGGCCGCCGCCTGCTTGACCGGCTCGATCGCGCCGCCGGCCCGGTCCGCCAGCTGGGCGGCCGCCTGCTGCTCGGCCTGCGAACTCGGCAGCATGGAACCGGCCAGCAGTCCCGCGCCGAAGGCGACGAGACCGGCGGCCAGCGGGTTGCCCTCGGCCTGCCGCATCGCCTGCTCGGGCGCCTTCCTGACCGCTTCGCCCGCCTGCCCCGCCGTCTGGCGCACGGTGTCGGCCGCCTGCCCGGCACCTTCCTGCACCGACTGCGCCGCCTGCTGCGCACGGTCCTGGGCCATGCCCGTGCTGTGCGAGCTGCCCATGACCCGCCGCCGCACGCCCGACACCGCGCCGCGCACCCGGCGGGTGCGCCGCCGCGCCATCCGGCGCGGGCTCGTACGGTCGGCCAGCCGGTCCACGTCGGCGGAAAGCCGCTCCCGCGTCGTCTCGATGTCGGCCCTTACTTGGTCGGGTGACGTGCCCATTGCGCGTCCTCCTTCAGTGTCTGCACGGTCCGTTCCGGCTTCGGGGAAACGCTGCGCATCCGCGAGCGGCCCATCGCGAACAGGACGGCTCCGACCACGGCCCACACCCCGGTGACGATCAGCGCGGCCCACCCGGCGTCCATCAGGTTCGCCAGGCCGAACACGGCTGCGAGCGAGGCGAAGAGCGCCACCATGTACCCGGCGAAGCCCGCCCCGCCGAACATCCCCGCGGCCTTGCCCGCCTTGCCGGCCTCCTCGCGTATCTCGAGCTTGGCCAGCTCCATCTCCTGCCGGAAGAGGAGCTGCACGTCCGAGGTGACCTCCGACAGCAGCTCACCCACCGAACTGTCCTGCCCCCGCTTGTGGGGAGCCGGTGTGTACGTCGCCATCCCTCACACCTCCGGTGTTCCCGGCAGCCCCGCCCAGCCGGGCGCCTGAGCCGTTCGGCCGTCGGTCTCGGGCGGCGGGACCTGCACCGGGGGATCCTGCGGGAACCCGGCGGCGTCGCCGCCCACCCGGCTGCCGCCGTCACCACTCGCCCGTATGCCGCCGTCGCCCTGCGCCCGGCCACCGCCGTTGCCGGCGGTCTGCGCCTTGCCGGCCTTCGCCAGCCGTCCGACGGCCAGGCCTGCCAGCGCCGCACCGCCCAGGAACGCCCCGGGCCGACGCCGCGCGAACCCGCGCACGTCCTCCACGACGCCGCCCAGACCATGGCTGTCCAGGTAGTCGGCCGCGCGGTGGCCCCCGTCGGCCGCCTGCGTCACGAGGCCGCGCACCGGCGAGTCGCCGGGCGCGTTCCGGGCCATCCCGTCGAGGTCGTCCGCCCACTTCCGCAGCGTGCCCACGGCCCGCTCGGCCTGGCCCTGCACCTCTTCGTCGACGCGCCCGCGCAGGTCACGCGCCGCCGTACCGGCCTGGTGCCTGGCCTCCCCGGTGACGGCCTTGGCCTGCTCGGCAACCGAGCCGGCGACCTCACTCGCGGCCTGCTTGGCCTGGCCTGCTGTGACCGACGCCTCCTCTTTCGCTGTCTGCCCGGCCTGCTGGACACGCCCGGCACCGCCATTCGCGGACACACCACTCATGGATTCCACCTTCTCCGGGGACGCGCGGGACCGGCCGGTACGTCCGGGGCCCTCGCGCCGCGCCCCATGTCTCTCGTGCTGGCTGGGACACCCTCCGAGTAACCCCGGACACACGCCACAAACAACCCAAAAGCCACATTTCGAGACCCATTGGACCCACCCGGCACCCACTTCCGCCCCACACCCGCACCCGGCCCCGGCCCCGCCCCTGCCTCCGCACCCGGGCACGCGAAAGGCCCCGGCAACCACAACCGGGGCCTTCCACTCTCCGCGCCGGGGCCTCTCAGCCCTTGACGCAGATGACCTGCTTCAGCTTCGCGACGACCTCTACCAGGTCCCGCTGCTGATCGATGACCTGCTCGATCGGCTTGTACGCCGCCGGGATCTCGTCCACGACGCCCGAGTCCTTGCGGCACTCCACGCCCCGCGTCTGCTCCTCCAGGTCCCGCGCCGAGAAACGCCGCTTGGCCGCGCTGCGGCTCATCCGGCGTCCCGCGCCGTGCGAGGCCGAGTTGAACGACTTCTCGTTCCCGAGCCCCTTGACGATGTACGAGCCGGTGCCCATCGAGCCCGGGATGATCCCGAAGTCCCCGGACCCCGCCCGGATCGCCCCCTTGCGAGTGACCAGCAGGTCCATGCCGTCGTAGCGCTCTTCGCTGACGTAGTTGTGGTGGCAGGAGATGACCGGGTCGAACGTCACCCGGGCCTTCTTGAACTCCCGCCGGACCACGTCCTGGAAGATGCCCATCATGATCGCGCGGTTGTACTTCGCGTACTCCTGCGCCCAGAAGAGGTCGTTGCGGTACGCCGCCATCTGCGGGGTGTCCGCGATGAACACCGCGAGGTCCCGGTCGACCAGCCCCTGGTTGTGCGGCAGCTTCTGGGCCTGCCCGATGTGGTGTTCGGCCAGCTCCTTGCCGATGTTCCGCGAGCCGGAGTGCAGCATCAGCCAGACGGAGTCGTCCGTGTCCAGACAGAACTCGACGAAGTGATTTCCGCTGCCCAGCGTGCCCATCTGCTTCGTGGCGCGCTCCTGACGGAACTTGACCGCGTCGGCCACCCCGTCGAACCGGCCCCAGAAGTCGTCCCACCCCGACGTCGGGAAGCCGTGCAGCCGCCCCGGGTCGACCGGGCTCTCGTGCATCCCGCGGCCCACCGGAATCGCCTGCTCGATCTTCGACCGGAGCCGCGAGAGATCACCCGGAAGGTCGTTCGCCGTGAGTGACGTTTTCACCGCCGACATGCCGCAGCCGATGTCCACCCCCACCGCCGCCGGGCACACCGCGCCGTGCATGGCGATCACCGAGCCGACCGTGGCGCCCTTGCCGTAGTGGACGTCCGGCATCACGGCGAGGCCCTTGATCCAGGGCAGCGTGGCCACGTTCTGGAGCTGCTGCATCGCGCCACCCTCGACCGTCGCCGGGTCGGCCCACATCCGGATCGGTACCTTCGCCCCCGGCACCTCTACATACGACATAACCCCTCTATTCCCCCGTATTACCCATACCGCAAATGTGCCACCAAGCACCGCGAACGAGACAGCGGACCGGCATGGTGGCCAGTGCGTGCGATACACATTGTGTCCACCGGCCGCCATCGCGCGGCAACCGTATTTCTGATCGAAGGGAGCCTGGGACCGTGCAGCGAAAGGTGTACGTGACCGGCGTCGCGCTCCTCGCGGCGCTCACCGCCGGCTGCACCGGCGGCTCCGGTACCGACGACCCCGCCACCGACGACAAGGCGGGTGAGGCGAACACCTCCGTCGCCGCCCCGGGCAAGTACCGCACGCTCCGCGAGCCCTGCGGCGCCGTCGACCGCGGGCTCCTGCGCGACCTCCTGCCGGGCGCCACGACGCTCCCCGAGAGGCAGCAGCGGAAGGCGTACGACGGCACCGCCGCCGTCACGTACGACACCGACCGGCGCGTCGGCTGTCGCTGGAAGGTGGACTCCCCCGGCGCCACCCACCACCTCAAGGTCGACTTCGAGCGCGTGGTCTCGTACGACGCGGACGTCAGCGACGACGACCGCGCCGAGGAGGTCTACGCGAAGCAGGAGTCCGCCGCCGACCTCCCGGCCCCCACCGAGAGCCCGGAAGAGGACGGGGAAACGGAGGACGGCGAGAACGGGGAGAGCGCTTCCCCGGACGCCGGCGACTCCCCCACGGCCTCCGCCTCCAAGGCCGGCGCGAACCCCGACGCCACCTCCGGTCCCGACGAGGACCCGAGCGACCCGAGCGGCGCCGGTGGCGGCCCCGGCGCCCAGACGCCCCCCGAGGGCCTCGAACCCCGCATCCTCGCCGACCTCGGCGACACCGCCTTCCTCGACGACGCCCTCGTCCGCTCCGGGTCGACCGCGCAGCGTCGTACCGTGAGCGTGGTGTTCCGTACGTCGAACGTCATCGTGACCGTCCAGTACAGCGAGCAGCCCGCCCTGACCACCGATGTCCCCGACAGCAAGGAACTGCAGGAGAAGACGCAGGCCGTGGCCCGCAGGCTCGCCGAGCAGTTCAACGACTAGCCGTCCGGCCGCCGGCCCGTCGCCCACCGGCCGGCGCCCCGGTCGACCAGCCTCCATGAGTGAAGGAACCATGCACCGATCAGCCCCGCGACTCTCTCGCATACTCGCCTGCGCAGCCGTCCCGGTGATGCTCGTCGCCGCCGGCTGCTCGTCGGACTCCGAAGGCGGCAAGGACACGTCACCCTCGGCCAGCGCCTCGCCTTCGGTGTCGGCCGAGCCGACCGTGAAGCCGGCCGCGTTCTCGGAGCTCCCCGAGCCGTGCGACGCGATCAAGAAGAAGACGGTGTCCTCGCTGGTACCGGAGGCGAAGGACAAGTCGGGCACGGCAGACAAGTCGAACGACGTGTCCACGCGCGGCGGCTGCTCCTGGAACGGCCTGGACAGCAAGGGCGTCGACGGGTCGCAGTACCGCTGGCTGTCCGTCTCCTTCATGCGGTACGACTCGGACCAGTCCCGCGGCCCCGGCGACAAGCTCGCCGAGGAGTACTACACGAAGCAGGTCGACGCCGCGAAAGCGACCGACGGCGCGAAGAAGACCGAGACCAAGCCCGCCCCCGGTATCGGCGACCAGGCGACGGTGGTCACGTACGACCTGCGCAAGACGGACGCGGACTTCAAGTACGCAACGGTCGTGACACGTACCGAGAACGTCGTCGTGACCGTCGTCTACAACGGCGCCGGCTACCAGGGAGCCAAGTCGCCCAAGGCCGCCGACCTGCTGAAGGACGCTCAGAAGGCGGCCAAGGAGTCGGCGGACGCGGTCGCCGCGGCCAACAAGTAGCACCGGAGCGACGCCCGGCAGGAAGCGGTACGAACCACCTGATCCGCGACATTTACCGGAGCCCGGCCCTCCCCTTGGAGGCCGGGCTTCGCCCCTACCCGCGCAACGCGGCCCGCACACATGTGCCAGGCTGACCCCCGCCAAGTCCGACGTAACGGGAGGGGATCGCGGGTGGCCGCGATGCAGTTGACACGCACGCACCGCATATTGATCGGTGTCGTCGTCGCGGGAGCGGTGGTCATCGCCGCGATCGGTTTCGCGGGATCGTACGCCGCCGTGCGCGAGCTCGCGGAGGAGAAGGGCTTCGGCGACTTCTCCCTCGTCTTCCCCATCGGCATCGACGCGGGCATCTGCGTCCTGCTGGCCCTTGACCTCCTGCTGACCTGGATGCGGATCCCCTTCCCCCTCCTGCGCCAGACGGCGTGGCTGCTGACGGCCGCGACGATCGCCTTCAACGGCGCCGCGTCCTGGCCCGATCCGCTGGGCGTCGGCATGCACGCCGTCATCCCGGTGCTGTTCGTCGTCTCCGTGGAGGCGGCCCGGCACGCGGTCGGCCGGATCGCCGACATCACGGCCGACAAGCACATGGAAGGCGTACGCCTCACCCGCTGGCTGCTCTCGCCCCTGCCGACGTTCAAGCTGTGGCGCCGCATGAAGCTCTGGGAGCTGCGCTCCTACGAGCAGGTCATCAAGCTGGAGCAGGACCGCCTCATCTACCAGGCGCGGCTCCAGGCCCGGTACGGGCGGGCCTGGCGGCGCAAGGCGCCCGTCGAGTCGCTGATGCCGCTGCGGCTGGCGAAGTACGGCGTCCCGCTCGCGGACACCGCCCCGGCGGGCCTGGCCGCGGCCGGCATCGAACCGGCGCTGCTGCCCCCGGCCCCGGAGACGGAAGCGCAGCCGCAGCGGCTCCAGCAGCTCCAGGACGCGCGCGAGCCCCACGAGCCGCAGCAGCTCCGCGCGCTGCCCGCCCGGGAGCAGACGGCGCAGCCGTACCCGGACGAGGAGTGGCCGCAGGAGGAGGCGCCCGACGCGGACGACCACCAAGCCCAGTACGGCGAGGACGCCCCCGAGGAGCCGGAGCAGGGCCCCGGCTCACACTCCAGCCCCTGGTTCGCCGCGCCGCTGGCGCCGCAGGCCGCGCAGGAGGCGGCGTACGCCAACGGGTACGACCCGGAGTACGCCGAGGCCCCCGAGCCGGCCCCCGTGATGGTCCCGTCGGGCCCCGGCCGCACCCGCCCCCTCGGCGGCATCCCGGGCCCGCGCCACGAGCAGGCCCCGGAGTACGAGGAGCCGTACGACCCCGAGGAGTGGTACTACGGCGCGTTCCGCAAGTACGTCAACGAGAACAACTCCGTACCCACGCCCCGCGAGTTCGGCTCCTACCTCCAGGACCTGGGAGCCGAGTCCCCGACCCCGCCCCAGCTGACCGACTACACGAAGCGCTTCGAGATCCGCTACCAACAAGACCTGGACGCCGAACACATCGCCTGACCCCCGGCCCTACCCCCGGGCCGAGCCCCGCACACGCCCGTGCCCACCCCGTCCGGCGCGAGGACACGACGCAGGGCGTCCGGGGGGCTCAAGACGTGCCCCCACCCCACGCACCCGCTCAGCCGTCCGGCGCTTGAGGACACGGCCACAGGGCATCCGGGGCCCCAGGGGCCTGCCCCCACCCCACTGACTCCCTCCAGCCCGTCCGGCGCTTGAGGACACGCCCGCAGGGCGTCCGGGGGCCCGGGGGGCTGCCCCCGGTTTCGGGAAGGGGCGGGTAGGGGAACAGCGCCGCAGGCCCCCAACCGAACCACCGCCACGCGAAAGGGCCCGCCCCCACCCACGCCCCGCCACGCGAAAGGGCCGCCACCCCCGGAAACCCAGGAGCGGCGGCCCTGACGCGGCAGCCCTGACGCGCCGCCAGGAGCCCGTACTACGAGCCCAGAAGCTTCCGCACCCGCTCCGCGCCCACCGCGAGCAGCAGCGTAGGCAGTCGCGGACCGGTGTCGCGCCCGACCAGCAGCTGGTAGAGCAGCGCGAAGAACGACCGCTGCGCGACCTTCAGCTCCGGCGTCGGCTTCGCGTCCGGCTCCAGCCCCGCCATCACCTTCGGCACGCCGTAGACGAGCGTCGTCAGCCCGTCGAGCGACCAGTGCGAGTCGAGCCCGTCGAGCAGCAGCCGCAGCGACTCCCGCCCGGCCTCGTCCAGCGAGCCCAGGATCTCCGTGTCCGGCTCCGCGCGCACGACCGTGCGCTGCTCGGCCGGCACCTGCGTGGTGATCCAGTTCTCGGCACGGTCGAACCGCGGCCGCACCTCGTCCAGCGACGTCACCGGATTCTGCGGGTCCAGCTCGCTCAGGATGCGCAGCGCCTGGTCCTCGTGCCCGGCCGTGATGTCCGCCACCGAGGCGAGCGTCCGGTACGGCAGCGGACGCGGCGTACGCGGCAGCTCACCGGCGGCCGTCCTGATCGCCCGCGAGTGCGCCGCGGCGTCGGCCGGCAGCACCGTTCCGTCGGCGACCTTCTTCTCCAGCGAGTCCCACTCGTCGTAGAGCCGCTGGATCTCCTGGTCGAACGCGATCTTGAACGACTGGTTGGGCCGCCGGCGCGCGTACAGCCACCGCAGCAGCGGCGCCTCCATGATCTTCAGCGCGTCGCCGGGCGTGGGAACCCCGCCCTTGCTGCTGGACATCTTCGCCATGCCGCTGATGCCGACGAAGGCGTACATCGGCCCGATCGGCTGCACCCCGCCGAACACCTCGCGCACGATCTGCCCGCCGACCACGAACGACGACCCCGGCGACGAGTGGTCGACACCGCTCGGCTCGAAGACCACGCCCTCGTACGCCCAGCGCATCGGCCAGTCGACCTTCCAGACCAGCTTGCCGCCGTTGAACTCGCTCAGCAGCACGGTCTCGGAGTGCCCGCAGGTGCACACGTACGACAGCGCGGTGCTGTCGTCGTCGTACGCCGTCACCGTCGTGAAGTCCTTGCCGCAGACGGTGCAGTACGGCTTGTACGGGAAGTACCCCGCGCCGCCGCCGCTGCCGTCGTCCTCGGACGCCGCCCCGGACCCCTCGGCGGCTTCGAGCTCCGCCTCGTCGACCGGCTTCTGCCCCTGCTTCTTGACCTGCTGCCCGGGGTCCTTCTTCGTGCGGTACCGGTCGAGCACCGCGTCGATGTCGGCCCGGTGCCGCATCGCGTGCAGGATCTGCTCGCGGTAGACACCGGCCGTGTACTGCTCGGTCTGGCTGATGCCGTCGTACTCGACACCGAGCTCGTCGAGCGCCCGCGTCATGGCGGCCTTGAAGTGCTCGGCCCAGTTCGGGTACGCCGACCCGGCCGGCGCGGGCACCGACGTCAGCGGCTTGCCGATGTGCTCGGCCCACGACTCGTCGACCCCGGGGACACCCGCCGGCACCTTCCGGTACCGGTCGTAGTCGTCCCACGAGATCAGGTGCCGGACCTCGTGCCCGCGCCGCCGGATCTCGTCCGCGACCAGGTGCGGGGTCATGACCTCGCGCAGGTTGCCCAGGTGGATCGGGCCGGACGGCGACAGGCCGGACGCGACGACGACCACCGGGGAGGCAGCACCATCGTGTTTCGCCCCAGGGGCACGTCGCTCCGACTCGGCGATGACCTCGTCCGCGAACCGGGAGACCCAGTCGGTCTCTGTGCTGCTCTGAGCCACGATCGGCACGTCCTCTTTCCCTCAATAGCTCTCGATGGCTGACCTCAGCCATTCTCCCAGACGAACCACCGGCGTCCGGGGGCCGCCGCCCGCGTCCCCGCCCGGCTGCCGCCACGCGGTGCCCGGGCGCTGCTGCCTTTATACGAGACGACGGCCGCACACCCCCCATGAAATACTCGTCTGCACCTTCAACTTTCCTCTCGACAGGAACGGCAGCTCATGGCCTCGGTCCATTCCCTCGCTTCGACCGTCAACCAGCGCGTCGCGGACGCCCTCTCGGCCGCCCTGCCGGAGGCCGGCGCCGCCGACCCGCTGCTGCGACGAAGCGACCGGGCCGACTTCCAGGCGAACGGCATCCTGGCCCTCGCGAAGAAGGCCAAGGCCAACCCGCGCGAGCTGGCCACGACCGTCGTCGCCGGGCTTCCCGCAGGTGACGTGATCAAGGAGATCGAGGTCTCCGGCCCCGGCTTCCTGAACATCACCGTCACCGACCGGGCGATCATCGACACCCTCGCCGCCCGCGCCGCCGACGCCCGTCTCGGCGTACCGGCGGCCGAACGCCCGGGTACCACGGTCATCGACTACGCACAGCCGAACGTGGCCAAGGAGATGCACGTCGGCCACCTCCGGTCCGCCGTGATCGGCGCGGCGATGGTCGAGATCCTGGAGTTCACGGGCGAGAAGGTCGTACGCCGCCACCACATCGGCGACTGGGGCACCCAGTTCGGCATGCTCATCCAGTACCTCACCGAGCACCCGCACGAGCTCGACCACAAGCACGGCGGCCCCGAGGAGGGCGAGGCGGCGATGTCGTCCCTCAACCGCCTCTACAAGGCTTCGCGGGTCCTCTTCGACTCCGACGAGGACTTCAAGGCGCGCTCGCGGGACCGTGTCGTCGCCCTCCAGGCCGGCGACCCGGAGACCCTCGCGCTGTGGCAGCGGTTCGTCGACGAGTCGAAGATCTACTTCTACTCGGTCTTCGACAAGCTCGACATGGAGATCCACGACGAGGACGTCGTCGGCGAGTCCGGCTACAACGCCATGCTCGAAGAGACGTGCCAGATCCTGGAGGACACGGGCGTGGCCGTCCGTTCCGACGGCGCGCTCTGCGTCTTCTTCGACGACGTGAAGGGCCCGGACGGCAAGCCGTCCCCGCTGATCGTCAAGAAGTCCAACGGCGGCTACGGCTACGCCGCCACCGACCTCTCCGCGATCCGCGACCGCGTCACGAACCTGGGCGCGAGCACGCTCGTGTACGTCGTGGACGCCCGCCAGTCCCTGCACTTCAAGATGGTCTTCGAAACCGCCCGCCGGGCCGGCTGGCTGAACGAGGACGTCAAGGCGGTCCAGCTCGCGTTCGGCACCGTACTCGGCAAGGACGGCAAGCCGTTCAAGACGCGTGAGGGCGAGACGGTCCGGCTGGTCGACCTGCTGGACGAGGCGGTCGACCGCGCCACGGCCGTCGTGCGCTCCAAGGCCGACAAGGTGGGCCTGACGGAGCAGGAGATCACCGAGAACGGCCGGTACGTCGGCATCGGCGCGGTGAAGTACGCCGACCTCTCCACCTCCGCCTCCCGCGACTACAAGTTCGACCTGGACCAGATGGTCTCGCTGAACGGCGACACGTCCGTCTACCTCCAGTACGCGTACGCCCGTATCCAGTCCATCCTCCGCAACGCGGGCGACCGCAGGCTGGCCGCCCACCCGGAGCTCGAACTGGCCCCGGCGGAACGCGCCCTGGGCCTGCACCTCGACCAGTTCGCGGAGACGCTGGCCGAGGTCGCCGCGGCGTACGAGCCGCACAAGCTGACGGCGTACCTCTACCAGCTCGCGTCGCTCTACACGACGTTCTACGACCAGTGCCCGGTCATCAAGCCCGAGCCCGCGCCCGACGTCGCCGAGAACCGCCTCTTCCTCTGCGACCTGACCGCCCGCACCCTCCACCAGGGGATGGCCCTCCTCGGCATCCGCACCCCTGAGCGGCTCTGATCACCCCCGACGCGTTACGGCGCTGCCCCCCACCGGAGTCCGGTGGGGGGCAGCGCCGTTCGCGGCCCCACGGCGTTTCCCTCCGTCACGACGACAGCGGATACGAAGGACGCCCCGCGGCCTCGTCGATCTCGCCGTGCGCCTTTCCCAGGAGCTGCGACGCGAGGTCCATGAGCGCACGCGCACCCGCGATCTCCTCGCCGACCCGCAGCTGCTCGGCATCCGTCGGGTGCCGTTTGGCGTACCCGTGGGCCCGCAGCTCCACGCCGTCACCGAGCCGCACCATCGCGGCCGCCCGGGTCCTCCCGTCCTCCTCCTGAAACTCCATCTCGACGTGCCATCCGACGAGTGTGTGCATGGCGCTCACCTCCAGCTGTGCCCCTTCCCCCTTCCAGGGTGCGCCGCCACGCGACTGATCACCACTCCCCACTTACCTGCCGGTGAGTACCCCACCAATTAGTCGGTACTTGTCGCCGGCTCAGCACGGCACAAGGATCAAAGGGCACGGAATCCACGCCTTGCCGCCGCACCCGACCACTCGACCACTCGACCACTTGCCGAATTGGGGACCCCGATGCCCGAGCACTTCACCCAGCCCTCCACACCGGTCACCGCAGCCGGAGCCGGAGCTGAAGCTGGAACCGCATCCGCAGCCGGAGCCGGAGTCGCATTAGGAGCCGCATTAGGAGCCGCACCCGTACCCACACCCGCACCCCTCGCCGTACCGGCATCCGTCCCTGCACCGGCGTCCGTCTCCGTACTCGGCCTGGGCCTCATGGGCAGCGCGCTCGCCGCCGCTCTCCTGAAGCCCGGCCACTCGGTCACCGTCTGGAACCCGACGCCCGCCAAGACCGCCCCCCTGGCGGCGCTGGGCGCGAGCGCGGCCGAGACGATCACGGACGCAGTGGCCGCGAGCCCGCTGCTGATCGTCTGCTTCACGACGAACGAAGGCGTGACCGAGGCCCTCGCCCCCGTCGACCTCACCGGCAAGACCCTCGTCAACCTCACCAACGGCACCCCCGCCCAGGCCCGCGACCTCGCCACCTGGGCGGAGAAGCGGGGTGCGGCGTACGTCGACGGCGGGATCATGGCGGTGCCGCAGATGATCGCGACCCCGGCCGCGTACATTCTCTACAGCGGGAACGAGCGGGCGTACGAGACCCACCGCCCCACCCTCGCCGCCCTCGCCGGCACCCGGTGGGTCGGCACCGACCCGGGCCGCGCGGCGCTGCACGACCTGGCGCTGCAGTAAAGGGCGCTCCTACGTCGCGTCGCCTACGGCGATTCCGCTCCGCTCCACCCTTGACCGCCGAACCTCCGACGCAAGGCTTAAGGGGGGCGGCCCCCGGGGGGGAGCCCACGGAACAGCCCCGGTAAGTGGCCCTACACCGTTGCCGGGCGACGGGCCGGTGGGTGGGGCGCAGCCGGTTCTCGGGTGGTGCGGCCCCTGGCTAAGCGGCTGACGGGAACGGCCGTTGGTGCGACACCACCATCGCGACCCGCGTCGGCACTCCGGCCGGTGGGAGGAAGGTGTCGGGTCGACCTGCGGGAAACATCCGTGCCCGCGTGGGGGGTGCGGGGTCGCTCGGGGGCTGTGGTGGGCCAAACCCCACACATGACGCGGGCCGACAACCCCGTAGTGGCACATGGGACTTAAGAGGCGTACATCCTCACCATTTGCGGGCTACGTTCCAGGCCGAGACCCACATCCCGACATCGCCCTCGGGCAGGGCGCCACTCCTCTCACCCGTACTGGCGGGCGGCCTGCTGGATGCTCTGGACGGCGCTCGGCTGCTCCAACAACATCACTCCGGCCTCGCGCGCAAAAGGCGCCGCGCCCGCCCCTGGTCCACACCCATGCCTTCCGCCTCAGTCCATCACGTGAATGCGGAAACGATACGTGCAGCCCTGCTGCGGTGCAGGTCACAGGCCGTCCGGCGGCTCGGCCTCGATCCGCACGACGATCAACTGGCCGCAACTCCCGCTCCCGTACCGACGAACAGCACACCCGTCGTCCGCTCCCACCGGCGGCGGAACACCGGCCGGGCCAGCAGGCCGCGCAGCTTGGCCGCGACCACGACCACCAAAGGCCAGTACAGAACGCCGATGAACACATCGAGCACACCGAGCAACAGAATCTGAGCCGTCATCGAGCTGCCGCCGTCGTCGACGAACTGCGGCAGGACGCTGAGGAAGAACAGCGCGGCTTTCGGATTGAGCACGTTGGTCAGGAAGCCCTCGACGAAGCTACCGGCCTTCGTCCCGAAGCTTGCGTTCCGCGCACCTTGCTGCCCGCTCGCTTCAAGCCCACTGGCTCGCCCGCTGCCTCGGGCCACCCTGCCTGCGGCACGGAACGCCCGTACGCCGAGGAAGACGAGGTAGGCCGCACCGGCCAGTTTGATCACGGTGAACGCCACCGCCGACTGCGCGGCCAATACCGAAAGCCCCAACGCCGCTGCGGCCATGTGGACACACAACCCGGCCTGCGCCCCCGAAGCAGCCGCCCACCCCAGCGAACGCCGCCTGGCGGCAGCCCTCACGATGACGAGAAAATCCGGCCCGGGAACGACATACGCGAGCAGTACGACTCCCAGAAACCCCACTAAGTTGACTGACATCGGCTGTGCGCTCCCCATCGGCCGGCGTACCGCGCGAGGGATCCCGTGCGGCTCTCCGTACGCCGACTTCCACGCTCTGCCCCGTCTCACGCGTCAGACGACCAGCCGCCGACCGCCGGCCGCCACCCTCAGCCGTCACCCCCGACCGCCACCCTCAGCCGTCACCCCCGACCGCCACCCTCAGCCGTCACCCCGGGCCGTCACCCACACCCCAAAGCAACCAACTCCACACATGACGAACCCCTACCGCCTTTCCATGCCCCCATATCGGACACAACGGGCATGCGCGTTCATCATCTGTGGAGTTCATCCCACGCAACGCCATGTGAGTGGCGAGCCATGTCGGTGTCGCACCAACAGCCGTCGCCGCACCCGCCGAGACAGGGGCCGAGCCGCCCCAGAACCGACCGCGCACCCCACCAGACACCCGCAAGCCACCAAGCAAACGCCCGCCCCCATCCCGCTCCCGTGCAGGGCGTTTTTCCTAGCGTCGTCCCCCCATAAGCGTTCGCGGTGGG